>NZ_RJNR01000004.1:0-134306 GCF_003942685.1 Streptococcus mitis
GCTGTAGGCAATGGCTTCACCTGACTTACCTGTCACTTCATCTGTTGTGAGAACACGGTTACCGTTAGTGCTTACATAACGGATAATAGCTTTTTGAGCATCCTTACGGTAAGTAACTGTTTCAACACGGTCTTGGTCTTTCGCTTGAACTCCACTTACAGCTGGGATTTCTGATTTATCCGCTGTGTAACCTGCGATGGTTGGAGAGACCACTTTATCAAACGTATCATCATTAGTTGTCCAGTCTTGGAAGTCAATATGACCTGTTACCAAGTTGACATTGCTCCAACGTTTGAAGTTCAGTGTTTCAACCACATCATCCTTAGCNTTNCTTCCATCTTCGTAAACATAATGGATGGTACGGCTAACACTTTCCTTGTTATCCAAGTTTTCAACGGTTCCTGGCCAACGTGGGCTATCTGGTTGTCCTGGATTAACTGGTGTGTTTGGTTGTGGAGTTGGGTTATCTGGGTTAACTGGTTCAACACGNTCTGAAAGGGTTACAGTGTAGACTTGGTCACGTGCTGTATCGTAGTCATAAACCTTCGCACCACCTGATGTGAATTCATCGCTAACAAGCTTNTAACCTTGTTTCTTGAATTCATTGATTTGACTTGTTGTGCTGTAGGCAATGGCCTCACCTGACTTACCTGTCACTTCATCTGTTGTGAGAACACGGTTACCGTTAGTACTTACATAACGGATGATAGCTTTTTGATTTTCTTTTTCAATGACTACATTAGAATCTTTACCAACAGCATCTAAATCATTATCGTCGTTTGGATCAATAGTTTTTGTTTCTGCATCATATCCACGAATAGATTGCTTGTCACTAATTTTCCAACCAACTGGTGCTTGAGGAATTTCAGTAACATCTGCTCTTGTTGTGTCATTAAAATCATTTTTGTATTGTCTACGGACAGCTGCTTCTTTATTTTCTACTACTTCACCATTTGAATTGATGTAATGTCCATCTTTGTCGACTAAATTGATATAACCTAAGTCTTTATACCAAACGTTGACAACTGTTTCATTTATATAGTCTGGGTTAACTGTTAACTCATCAACACTCTTGGCATCTGCGTAGAAACCTGGGTTAACTGGGGTCATAACTTTCTTGAAGGTATAATCCAAATCTCCGATAGCACGTTTCCGACGACGCGAACTACCTTGTGCGGCATGAGCCTCAATAGCACTCTTTAATCTTAAGCGTGCTTCTTGATCTAACGGAATATTCCACCCGCCTTTTTTATTTGCCTTTGCATCTTCAACTCGAAGCCCCTTTACAGGTTTTAAGGCAATTTTATCTTTTTCTTCTGACTCTTTGTCTACTTCAGAAGTTTGTTCAGCTACTTTTGATTCTGCATTTTTCTTTTCAGCAGATTCAATTTTGCTCACTACTTCAGTTTTATCAGTAACTTTAGTCGTAGTCGCCCCTCTAAGTTCCAAAGCAATAACTGCAGCTTGAAGTTCAGACTCTGCTTGAGATAATTCTGATTCTGTCACATTTGCTCTGTTTAGTAATACTTTAGCAGATTGAATACTAGATTGAAGACGTTTTACACTTTCTTCAGTGTACAATTTAATCTCCAATTTTTCTGCACGCGAAAGAGCCGCTGATAATTTTGACTTATCAACAGCATTTTTAGAAGATACTTCTTCTTTCTGAATTTTAGCTTCTTCAACTTTTTCTGCTGGCATTTTAGCTTCATCAGATTTAGTTGGAGTTGCTTCCACTGGATTTGAAACAGATGGAGCTGCATAAGTCTTCTCTGACTTAGTATTTGTACTTTGCGTTTCCACAATCTTAGCAGAATCATCTAACTTATCAGCTTTAACTGTCTTTGTATTTTCAGAACCATTTTCATCCGCTTGTACAGTTTGAGCATTAGCAGCTGATCCTAAGACCAAGGCTGTACCAAGTAAAACACTCGCTGCACCAAAGTGATACTTACGAATAGAAAATCGTTGTTGCATACTATACCAGTCAAATGATTTCTTATGTGAATGTTTCATTTTGAACTCCTAAGTAATATTTTATAATTCCTACTCTACAACTATTTAATATATAAATCAACACTATCCAAGGAATTACTATATCGTATTTCTGATTTTCAGAGCCAGTTATTATATTCTCTTTTTTTTGAATCGTCGGAACATTTTTTTAGCTCTAACATTATAGTTGATTAAAAACAGAAAAATGATATAATAAATTAAGGAGGATAATACCCATATGAGAAACCTTTTATCCACAAAAGATCAAAGACAATTACGTTTAATGGAAACCTTAATTCAGAATCGTAATTGGATGAAATTGCATGAACTAGCCGAAAAATTAGGATGTACAGAACGAATCTTAAAAAGTGATTTAAATGAATTACGTGTTTCCTTTCCATCTATTGACATCCAATCTTCTGTTAACGGAATCATGATAGATTTAGAAGTTAACACTAGTGTAGAAGATATTTATCAATATTTTCTTGCTAATTCTCAATCTTTTCAATTACTAGAGTATCTGTTTTTTAATGAGGGGCTACCTATTTATCGAACAATAGAAAATCTTCACTCTAGTAATGCCAACCTCTATCGACTGGGCAGAAATATTACAAAAACTCTATCAACTCAATTCCAAATTGAACTATCATTTACTCCATCCGAAATACGTGGCAATGAAATCGATATTCGCTATTTTTTTGCCCAATATTTTTCTGAGCGCTATTATTTCCTAGATTGGCCTTTTCCTGACCTTCCTGAGGAAGATTTAACAGAATTTGCTGACTTCTTCTATAAAATCACGAATTATCCAATGCGATTTTCAATTTATAGAATGTACAAACTGATGATAGCTATCAGTATTTACCGCATCAAAAATGGTCATTTTATCGACTTACCAAATCATTTCTATGATGAATACTATCCTATTTTGGCGAGTATTCCAAACTTTGAGGAGATACTTGTTCATTTCTCTGAAAAACTGGGACTTGAAATCACTCCAGATATCATTGCACAAATTTTTATTTCCTTTATTCAAAGTAACATTTTCTTAGATCCTCAAGAATTCTTCAACTCTTTAGAAGAGAACAGTGAAGCAAGACACTCTTACCAATTACTTAGTCAAATATTAGAACGCCTATCAAAACAATATAATATTACTTTTACTAATCATGATGAGCTGATTTGGCATTTACACAACACTGCTTTCTTTGAAAGACAGGAAATCTTTTCTACCCCAATCTTATTTGAACAAAAAGCATTGACGATTAAAAAATTTGAAGTTTACTTCCCAGACTTTATGGGAAGTGCACGTCAAGAACTGGCTCAATATCGTCAGGCAATTGGACAGTATGACCATCCTGAACAGTTGGAACACTTGATGTATACCATCTTGACCCATGCTGAAAAACTCTCTACTCAGTTGTTAGAAAATCGACCACCTATCAAGGTTTTGATTATCAGTAACTTTGACCATGCTATATCCCTTACCTTTGTTGATATGCTTTCCTATTACTGTAATAACCGCTTTACCTTCGATATTTGGGATGAATTGAAAACAAGTCCTGAGATTTTAAATCAGACAGATTACGATATCATCGTGTCTAATTTCTATATTCCAGGAATTACCAAGAAGTTTATTTGCCGAAACCATCTGTCAATCATGGACTTGGTTAATCATCTTAACTGTTTATCAAATGGGATTCATCTGTCCAATACTTTATAAACTAGAAAAGTCAGCATAATACTGCTGACTTTTTCTTTTATCTATTTTCTATACTTCCTTTACAAAAACCAATTCCTGTAGTTGGGACAGGTCTTCTCTGTAAACAAATCCTGCAAAGCTTAAGCGACGAGCTTCCTCCACCGTTTGTACTTGATTTTCTATCAGCGCTGTCAGGAAGGCACCACGCGCTTTCTTAGAAATGGTTGAATGAATCTTCAGCTGACCACCCTTGTCCTCCATGAATTTGAAGGTCACCATTTTTTCTCTGATTTCCTTAGAAAATACAGTCTCAAACTCCGACGACAAGAGAGAGAAAATTAGGTCTTCACCATTCATATCCTCATCATAGGCTACCTTCCAATGACTCTTCAAAGTCTTACCAGCGACCTTTAATTTCATCAAAAAGTCCAAACGGTGAGGTGCCATAGGTGACATGGCTGGAACAACTCCGTACAAAGCCGAGGTAATGAAGACATGATTTTCAAGATAGGCTTGTTCTGCATCGGTCAATTTATCTCGCTTGATATGACGGTACATAAGCCCATCAAAAAGTTTCAAGGCTGAATAGTGTTGAGCAGTTTGCTTTTTCAAGGCTTGGATATGTTGAAATTCTTCCGCCGCCTTTTCAGCTGATACCTTGTAAAAACTCTCCAATTGACTAGCAGAATAGAGAGCCAAGGCATCAAGCACGGCCTGACTTTCTGGCTTTAAAGGAGTGGCTTCAATACTTGGTAAATCTGTGTTCATTTCTTTTGCTGTTGGGATTAAAATTTTCATATTAATAGTGTAGCATATTTTTTTGCCACTACCAAGAAATTCATCTGAAAAGAGACTGGGAAAAGTCTTAAACCTCAGAAAAAAACGCATAATATCAGGTGTTGAAAAATCTTGATACTATGCGTTTTATTGTGGAATAATTTACTTCATTTTTTCCTGAAATTGAGTTTTTGCCCAGCCTCTTCCCTTACTGCACTTTAAAGGTCTTGAGATAGTTGTCTTTTCCTACTTGACCTTCGAAGGTTTTACCATTTTCGAGGTAAGGGAGGTCATCTGATACTGAGGCCTTAACCTTGTAAATCTTGCCATCAACTTTAAAGAAGTAGACGGTGTCTCCCTTGATAACAGCTGATTTGAGATCTGCTACCACACCCTTGATACTTTCTGTGGTTTCATTATCAATTTCAAGATCGTTTTTATTGGCGTACTTGCTGAGTAGCTCTTCCACTGTCGTAGCTACGATAACATTTTGGTACTCGACTGCGTCTACCAGAGCGTACTCTTTGACCAAACCAGCATTGTCCTTCAAGCCCATGATGTAGAGAGGCTTGTCATTGAGGTTGATGAGGATTGGGAAGGTCGCCTTGTAGGATTTCTCCTGAACAGCACCTTCTGCTGATTCACGGGCTGATTCTTCTGTCGCAGAAGCCAAGCTATACTTAGTGATTTCTCCTGTTCGCATATTTTCAAGAATGAAACCAAGATTACTTTCATCCGCATTAGCCGACGTCACACCTGTGTAGAGGTAGATGTCATTCCCGATAGACAAGTAATTATAGCCCTTGGTAGTCTGGGTCACGTTTTTCTTGGAAATCATAGCATTCCAGAAACCGTCCTTGTACTTGCCGTTATAGTTGATTTGCTCGATGGTTTCCTCAGCTGGATAAACACGGTCCACCCATTCTGGAACATCTGCCAAGCTGTATTCCTTGGTTTCTCCATTTGTGGCATCCAAGATAATGACTGAAACAGGACGGGGAACCGCAAGTCCAAATTGCTTTTGGTAAACCGTTGCTACATAGAAAGGATTGCCCTCATCGTCCACCTCAAATGATGGAGTCTTGAAGATCTTAGTTGGGTACTTCAAGCGTAGGTGACGCTTGACATCACGGTTAAAATACTCCGAGTCAGAATACTTGATTGGTGTCTTCAAGTCCACCAAGTTGGCATTTCCAGTTACCATGTCCACCTTGATATACTCGCCGATTCCTTTTGCTTGATTGTTAAACCACTTGATAGGGTCTGCATATTCTAGTGGTGTCACTCGATAAGGTTTTCCATCAATCGTCAGTTGGGTATAGGTATCTGCGGCTACGTACTGCGACACCTTATCCGTTAGAGAACCCAAGTAGCGGTCACCAATTTTCTCAGCAGTACTTCTATCTAAGATAGGAACCTTACTGGTGTCAGTCTTAGGAAATTCAGTAAAGTCTTTTTCCGTAACTGTGACTACATTAGCATAATTTTTAGCCTGAAAAATGCTGGAGGTCACCAAGGAAACTAAACCAGCTAAGAGAAGAATTCCTCCAATAGAAGCTAAAAGGATTTTCCCTAATCGATTGATTTTGAAACTCTCTAGATTTAAGGCAGCTTCCGCTTTACCGTGGCGCACATGAACTGTTTTGACCAGATTTATTCCCTTGCCAAAGCCAAATAAGATTGCCACAACCAGCAAATGCCCACAGAGGAAAAAGAGAAATTCCCAGCTGATCAGGTTAAGAGGCGGTAAAAAGATATACCAGGTCGTTGCGATAAAAAGCAGTTCAAAGACTATTCGTTTCATTTGCTTTCCTCCTAAATGATTCGTCCTTCCAAGTGATCCAGTTCATGCTGGCAAATCTGAGCTGGGAAGCCTGTCAAAGTAATGGTCTGTTCCTTCCACTTGCTGTCACGATAGGACACCGTAATCATTTCATAACGGGTCGTCGGTCTCTCACCTGTCAAGGACAAACAGCCTTCTTCTGTCTCATAAGGTCCTTCAAAGGACAGGAGCACTGGGTTAAACATGACCACAGGAACCAGGCCAAGATTAAAGATAATCACGCGCTTCTGCACCCCAATCATATTGGCAGCCAGACCAACACAGGTCTCGCGATTTTCTAAGAGTGTATCCTGCAAATCTTTGGCAAGATAAAGATCTTCTTGACTTGCCGGTTGAGACACCTGAGATAAAAATAAGATATCCTTTACAATTTTCTTCTCCACTTCCTCACACTCCTCTTTCTTTTTACTATATTATAGCAATTATAGCACAAAAGCCGATAACTGCAAGCCCTTTCCCTCAACTGTAACAAAAAGCCATCCGAAGATGACTTTTTTTAAATCGCATTCTTGTCAAAACCGAGTTTACGTTGGATAAATTTAACGATTTCGACAATGATAATCATTGAGAAGCTTCCAGCCATAACAATTCCCCATTGAGACAAGTCTAGTTTGGTTACGTGGAAGATACCTTCAAGCGGTTCTACGACGATTGTTGCCATAAGAAGGATGAAGGATACCAAGATAGACCAGTTGAAGGTCTTAGACTTGAATGGGCCAACTGTCAAGATGGATTGGTAAACAGACTTGACATTGTAGGCATGGAAGAGCTGAATCAAACCAAGGGTTGCAAAGGCCATAGTTAGAGCATCCGCATGAATGGCATGATTGTCACCCACATGAACTGGGTAAAGAAGGGCAAGGCCATAAACACTCATAACAATAGCTGCTTGGAGTACACCTTGATAGATGATAGAACTCAAAACACCACCTGAGAAGAAGCTTGCCTTGCGTCCACGTGGTTTATGGTTCATGACACCAGGCTCAGCTGGCTCAACACCTAGAGCGATAGCTGGGAAAGTATCGGTTACCAAGTTGATCCACAAAAGATGAACTGGCTGTAAGACATCCCAACCAAACAAGGTTGATAGGAAGATAGTTAATACTTCAGCAGTATTGGCAGAAAGTAGATACTGAATAGTCTTTTGAATGTTTGAGAAAACCTTACGTCCTTCTTCCACTGCAACGATGATAGTCGCAAAGTTATCATCTGCAAGAATCATGTCAGAAGCCCCCTTAGAAACCTCTGTACCAGTGATTCCCATACCGATACCGATATCGGCTGTTTTCAGAGCTGGCGCATCATTGACACCATCACCTGTCATGGCAACGACCTTACCTTGTTTTTGCCAAGCCTTGACGATACGAACCTTATGCTCTGGAGATACACGCGCATAAACAGAGTATTGACCAACTACTTTTTCAAAGTCTTCATCAGATAGTTCGTTGAGCTCAGCACCAGTTAAAACGTGACCTTCTGTATCGTTTGCATCAATGATTCCCAAACGTTTGGCAATAGCTTCTGCAGTGTCTTGGTGATCACCCGTAATCATGATTGGACGGATTCCAGCTTCCTTAGCTACACGAACAGCCTCAGCAGCTTCAGGACGTTCAGGGTCAATCATCCCAATCAAACCAGTAAAGATTAAATCATTTTCAAGCTCTTCAGAAGTGAGGTTTTCTGGAATGCTGTCAATAATCTTATAAGCACCAGCAAGGACACGCAAGGCTTGGTGAGCCATTTCAGAGTTGTTTGTGTGAATGAGGTTTGTAACCTTCTCATCAATCGGAGCAATATCCCCAGCCTTATCACGAAGAACACAACGTTTCAAGAGTTGGTCTGGCGCACCTTTAACAGCTACGAGGAAGCGTCCATCTGCAAGTGGATGAACTGTTGACATGAGCTTACGTTCAGAATCAAATGGCAACTCAGCCACGCGTGGATATTTCTCTAAGAAACCTTTGACATCGTAACCCTTATCCAAGGCATACTGGATGAAGGCTGTTTCAGTAGGGTCACCAATCAGATTGCCATCCACATCGATTTTCGTATCATTGGCCAAGACTACTGAACGTAGAAGCGGCATTTCAAGACCCAGTTCAATATCATCAGCTGAGTCATGTAGGACTGCATCGTAGAAGACTTTTTCGACTGTCATCTTGTTCATGGTCAACGTACCAGTCTTATCAGAAGCGATGATTTCTGTTGAACCAAGAGTTTCAACTGCTGGCAACTTACGAACGATTGAGTTTCGTTTGGCTAAAACTTGAGTACCAAGGGCAAGAACAATAGTTACGATAGCTGGGAGCCCTTCTGGAATAGCTGCAACGGCAAGGGCAACAGAGATCATCAACTCACCGAGTGGATTTTTCCCTTGAATGAAAACACCCACTACAAAAGTAACAAGTGCAATAACCAAGATAGCATAGGTCAAGACTTTAGAAAGGTTGTTCAAGTTTTGTTTAAGTGGTGTATCTGTCTCATCCGCATCTTGAAGCATACCAGCGATATGACCAACTTCAGTGTACATCCCTGTATTGACAACAACACCCATCCCACGACCATAGGTCACGTTTGAGTTTTGGAAGGCCATATTGACACGGTCACCAATACCAGCATCTGCAGTAAGCTCGACTGACAAGTCTTTTTCGACTGGCACAGACTCACCTGTAAGAGCTGCTTCTTCGATTTTAAGAGAATTGGCTTCTAGTAAACGTAGGTCTGCAGGTACTACATCACCAGCTTCGAGAGCGACGATATCACCTGGTACCAATTCTTTAGAATCAATCTCCGCCATATGCCCATCACGAAGAACGCGGGCAGCTGGACTAGACATGGATTTGAGAGCTTCGATGGCTTCTTCTGCTTTCCCTTCTTGGTAAACACCAAAGGCAGCATTGATGATAACCACAGCTAGGATGATAATAGCATCTGCGATATCTTCCCCACCAGAAGTCACAACTGACAAGATTGCTGCAGCAACTAGGATGATAATCATCAAATCCTTAAATTGCTCGATAAATTTGACCAGGATTGATCGTTTCTCGCCTTCTTCGAGTTCATTGTGGCCAAATTCTGCAAGGCGCTTTTCCGCCTCACTTGATGACAAACCTTGCTCGGTCGCATCCACAGCCTTCAAGACCTCTTCAGGACTCTGAGTGTAAAACGCTTGGCGTTTTTGTTCTTTTGACATGTGTCTCCTCCTTGACATTGTGTGCAAAACAGACTCTCTTTTCCCTCATCGCATCTTTTCACGACAAACAAGAAGAGACCTGTTAATCATAACAAGTCTCGCTGTTTAAGATAGTGCCGGAAAGCATACTTTTCAGTATAAAATTCGGAATGACGACACTATCACAGGTTTCTGCCAGCTACTCCCTTGAGTAGTACTATTATACCAAATTTTGAAAAGTTTTCAAAGAGTAAAAAATGACTTATTTGAATTTTCCCTTGAAAACCAGTATAATGGTAGAATGCTATATGACTAGAAAGGAAGTTGAATGAAGCAATCTATCTCAAATCTCAAGTTAGCTGAGCGTGGGGCCATTATCAGTATTTCGACCTATTTGATCTTGTCTGCAGCCAAATTAGCAACTGGTCACCTCCTTCATTCATCCAGTTTGGTGGCCGATGGTTTTAACAACGTGTCGGACATCATTGGAAATGTGGCCCTCTTGATTGGAATCCGGATGGCGCGCCAGCCTGCAGACCGAGACCACCGTTTTGGCCACTGGAAGATTGAGGATTTGGCTAGCTTGGTCACTTCCATCATCATGTTCTATGTTGGTTTTGATGTTCTAAGGGATACCATTCAAAAGATTCTCAGTCATGAAGAAACGGTTATTGACCCTCTGGGTGCAACTCTAGGAATCATTTCTGCAGCGATTATGTTTCTAGTTTATCTCTACAATACTCGCCTCAGTAAGAAATCCAACTCCAAGGCACTCAAGGCTGCCGCCCAGGACAATCTTTCTGATGCTGTTACCTCACTTGGTACTACCATTGCCATCCTGGCCAGCAGTTTCAATTATCCCATTGTGGATAAACTGGTTGCCATTATCATCACTTTCTTTATCTTGAAGACTGCCTATGATATCTTTATCGAGTCTTCCTTTAGCCTTTCCGATGGTTTTGACGACCGCCTGCTTGAGGACTATCAAAAGGCCATTATGGAAATTCCCAAAATTAGCAAGGTTAAATCTCAAAGAGGTCGCACCTACGGTAGCAACATTTACCTTGATATTACGCTAGAAATGAATCCTGACTTGTCTGTTTTTGAGAGTCATGAAATCGCGGATCAAGTCGAGTCTATGCTGGAGGAACGTTTTGGCGTCTTTGATACCGATGTCCATATCGAGCCAGCACCTATCCCTGAGGATGAGATTTTAGACAATGTCTATAAAAAATTGCTCATGCGCGAACAATTGATTGATCAGGGAAATCAACTGGAAGAACTCTTAGCTGACGATTTTGTCTATATTCGTCAAGATGGAGAACAGATGAATAAAGAGGCCTATAAAGCAGAAAAAGACTTGAATTCAGCTATCAAGGACATCCAAATCACTTCCATCAGTCAAAAGACCAAACTCATCTGCTATGAGTTAGATGGTATCGTCCATACCAGTATCTGGCGTCGTCACGAAACCTGGCAAAATATCTTTCATCAAGAAACCAAAAAAGAATAGAGAAATCCTGTCATGAGACGGGATTTTTCTATTCTTCTAGCTATCAAATTCACTTAGATACTCATAGCGTTCGTATTTTTCAAGGAGTGCTTCGTTTTTCTCATCCAGTTCTTTTTGGAGAGTAGCCAACTTACCAAAGTCAGAGCCGTTGGCCTGCATTTCCTCTTCAATGACAGCGATACGATTTTCCAAGGCTTCAATATCGCTTTCAATACTTGCCCACTCCTGCTTTTCTTGGTAGGTCATGCGTTTCTTGTCTTCACGGACCTTGACCACTTTCTCCTTTTCGGCCTTTTGCACTTGATTGGCCAACTCTGTTTCAAAGACTTTTTCATCAAGATAATCGGTATAATGACCAAAGAAAGGACGAATCTTGCCATCCTCAAAAGCGAGAATCTTGGTCGCTACCTTATCTAAGAAATAACGGTCATGGCTAACTGTCAAAACTGGACCAGCAAAGCCTTGCAAGAAATTCTCCAAAACTGTAAGAGTAGCAATATCCAAGTCATTTGTCGGCTCGTCCAAGAGAAGAACATTTGGTTTTTCCAAGAGCAGTTTGAGGAGATAAAGACGTTTTTTCTCTCCCCCAGACAATTTCTCAATCAAGGTTCCATGCGTCGAACGTGGGAAAAGGAACTGCTCCAGCAACTCTGCAATCGAAGTCGTAGAACCACCGCTGGTCTTGACCTCTTCTGCCACTTCCTGCAAGTAATTGAACACTCGCTTGCTTTCATCCAAACCCTCAATTTGCTGAGAGAAATAGGCGATGCGAACAGTTTCCCCAATCACAACTTGTCCTGCTGTCGGCTCAAGAATGCCTGCAATCAAGTTAAGGAGAGTTGATTTCCCAACACCGTTATCCCCAACAATTCCAATACGATCTTTAGCCTGTACCAAGAGATTAAAATCTTGCAAAATAGGCTTGTTTTCATAGGCAAAGAAAACATCCTGAAACTCGATAACTTTCTTCCCAATCCGACTGGTTTCAAAGTTCATGGTCAAGTCTGTCTCAGCAACGCCACCTGAAACTTCTTTCTTTAAATCATGGAAACGATTGATACGAGCTTGCTGCTTGGTCGCACGCGCCTGCGGTTGTCTGCGCATCCATGCCAATTCTTGCTTATAAAGTTGTTCCTTTTTGTGGAGAAGAGCCGCATCGCGCTCATCTTGTTCAGCCTTAAGGCGAACATAGTCCTGATAATTCCCTTGATACTCGGTCAATCCAGCTCGATCCAACTCGAAAATCCGTGTTGACAAAGCGTCCAAGAAATAGCGATCGTGGGTGATAAAAAGGACGGTCTTCTTGGAATTTTTCAAAAAGAGGGTCAGCCACTCAATAGTCGCAATGTCCAGATGGTTGGTCGGCTCATCCAGCAGCAAGAGGTCGTGGTTGCCAAGAAGAACTTGCGCCAACTGGACCCGTCTTCTTAGACCACCTGACAATTCTCCCACTGGAGTAGATAAGTTCTGAATACCCAGCTTGCTAAGAACCGTCTTGACCTGACTCTCAATTTCCCAAGCTTGGAGAGAGTCCATTTCTGCCATGACCCGTTCCAAACGCGCCTGTTTGTCATCACTATAGTTGAGCATGATCAACTCATACTCACGAATGAGTTGGATTTCCTTGAGGTCGCTGGAGAGGACCGTATCCAAAACCGTCTTGCTATCATCAAAATCAGGGTCCTGAGTCAAGTAACCAATCTGGTAATCATTCTTAGCCGAAAAGGGACTGACATCCCCATCAAAGCCAGAAACACCAGATAGAACATCTAAAAGGGTGGTCTTGCCAGTCCCATTAACACCGATTAGACCGATTCTGTCTAGGTCATGGATAATAAAGGAAATATCCTTAAAAACGGTCTTGTCACCGACGGATTTACTTAGTTTTTCAACGATAAAAACACTCATTTTTTCTCCCTCAGATAAGCATGGATGGCTTGACGGTCATTTTCCAATTCTCCATCGACAATGGCATATTCAATCTCTGTTAAAATCTCTCCCAAGTCTGGGCCCGGCTGATAACCATATTCCTTGATTAAAATGCCACCGTTAATCTGAATTTCTTTCTTATCATGAATGGTCAAGCTCTGGTAGGTTTCAGTGATGGCTTGTGGGTTGACTTCTTTTCCTTGGGCCTGACGAAGATTTTCAGACTGTAAAAGTAAATCCAAGTCAAAGCGATAACAATCGCGCTTGCTCAATTCTCCCTTTTCACGCAAGGCCAAAATAGTCAGCAAATCCTGAACTTGCTTGGCAAATTGACGTGAGGTCTTCCAAGCCTTCAAAAATGGCTGCGCATTTTCAATCTCCAAAGCCCACAGTAGAGCTGCCCAGGCTTGTTCAGAGGATTCAAAAGTAAAATCAGTCTCTAAATCAAACAGTCTATTAAGCTCGTCCTGGCTAGATGCCATATCAGGGAGATAGTCATAAGCTTGACTCTCAATCATGGAAGCCAAACCCCTTCTCCAAAATGGAGCCAGCAAGAGTTTATCAAACTCAACGAAGGTACGCTCCACAGAAATTTTCTCCAAAAGTGGCGTCAAAATTTTCATAGCTTTAAATGTTTCTGACTCAAGTTCGAAGCCAAGACTAGCCTGAAAACGAAAACCACGCATAATCCGCAAAGCATCTTCGTTGAAACGCTCACTAGCCACTCCAACTGCTCGTAAGACTTGCTTTTCCAAATCTTCTAAACCATGGAACAAGTCAATGATTTCTCCTGTCTCGTCCAAAGCAAAGGCATTGACTGTAAAATCACGGCGCTTGAGGTCTTCTTCTAGCGAGCGCACAAAGGAGACCGCACTGGGTCTGCGATAGTCCACATAGACATCCTCTGTCCGAAAGGTGGTTACCTCATACTCCTCATCCCCATCTAAAACTAAGACGGTTCCATGCTCGATTCCGATATCGGCTGTTCGCGGAAAAATCTGCTTGGTTTCTTCTGGATAAGAAGACGTCGCAATATCCACATCATGAATGGGACGATTGAGGAGGGCATCTCGAACAGAGCCCCCAACAAAATAGGCCTCAAAACCTGCTTCTTTAATTTTTTCTAATACTGGTAAAGCCTTCTGAAATTCAGAAGGCATTTGCGTTAATCTCATAATAAGTGTTCTAATCCATAGACAAGCTCATGACGCTTGACAACTTCTTTAATTCCCAAATTCACCCCTGTCATGAAGGAGCTGCGATCATAGGAGTCATGACGGAGTGTCAATCCTTCTCCCTGATTGCCAAAGATGACTTCCTGATGGGCTACTAAGCCTGGCAAACGTACTGAGTGGATCCGCATGCCATCAAAGTCAGCACCACGAGCACCTGCAATCAATTCTTCTTCATCAGGCGCACCTTGCTGGGTAGACTCTCGAACTTCTGCCATTAACTCAGCTGTTTTAATAGCTGTTCCACTCGGAGCATCCTTTTTCTTGTCATGATGGAGCTCGATAATCTCCACATTTGGGAAATATTTAGCAGCCTGCCTTGCAAATTGCATGAGTAAAACAGCACCCAAGGCAAAATTTGGAGCGATTAAACCACCCAAATTTTGTTCACGAGAAAATGCTTTCAGCTCTGCAATTTCTTCACTCGTGAAACCAGTTGTTCCAACTACTGGAGCAAAGCCATTTTCAAGAGCAAAGCGTGTATTTTCATAGGCAACAGTTGGAGTAGTAAAGTCTACCCAGACATCCGCTTCAAAGCCTGCTAAATCAGCCTTATCCTTGAAAACAGGAATACCCTGCCATTCTGATTCAGACTCAAAGGGATCCAAAACTGCTACCAAGTCCAAGTCTGGATCAGCCAAGACCATCTGACAAGCAGCCTGGCCCATCTTTCCCTTAAAACCAGCAATAATTACTCGAATACTCATCTCTACTCCTGACTAAGATACAAAGGACGATAGCTGCCCTTGAAAAATAGGGAATGACGCTGACTTTCCATGAAAGGCAAGACAGGCATCTTTTTTCAAGAGGCAGGTAGTCCGTGTTCAATTTCTAAGATACAAAGCCTGTAAGAACACAGAGTGAAAATAGGAGTTCTAATCAAGGAGTGTCTCCTCCCTCCTTGGAAGAACTATCTTTTTCACAGAGGGTTCCAGGCGTGTTCAATTATCAAGATACAAAGGGCCTTAGCTACCCGTGAAAAATAGGGGATGGCGCTGACTTTCCATGAAAGGTAAGACAGGCATCTTTTTTCAAGAGGCAGGTAGTCCGTGTTCAATTGCTATTTCTTAACTAGCCTAGAAGCGCAAACTAAATTACTGGAATATAACCTAGAGCAATGCTTCCTGCTCCTAGGTGTGTTCCAATGACACTACCAAATGTAGCAAGTGAAACATCCGAACCTACTCCAGATTCAAGTAAGTGCTGACGCAATTCCTCAGCCTTTTCAGGGGCATTTCCGTGAATGACAATGATACGGTATTGGCCTGAAGCTGTTGCTTCATTGATAATTTCAATTAAGCGCTTGGTTGCTTTCTTTTCAGTACGGACTTTTTCGTACACTTCAATCACACCTTGGTTATTGAAATAGAGGATTGGCTTAATGCTTAGCAGATTGCCCAAAATCGCAGCTCCATTTGAAAGGCGTCCACCTTTAACCAAGTGGTCCAAATCATCGACCATGATGAAAGCAGATGTGTGACTAATTTGGATAGCTAGCTTATCCTGAATAATGGCAAAGTCATCACCCTGGTCTCGCCAGTTAAAGACACTTTCAACCATGATACCCAGAGGAGCACTTGTAATCAAAGTGTCTGGGAAGGCAATGGTTAATCCCTCATAATCATCGACCATGTACTGGATATTTTGGTAAAAACCTGAAATTCCAGAAGATAGGAAAAGCCCCAAAGCATGTGTATAGCCTTGTTCTTTAAGCGAAGTTAGAATCTCATCTAACTTGGCAATACTTGGTTGACTGGTCTTAGGCAATTCAGAAGCCTGAGCCATTTTTTGGTAAAATTCCTCAGCAGTCAGATTGATCCCTTCGACATACTCCTCACCATCAATATTAACAGGAATATCCAAGACAAATAAATCTTCTCTTTGCAAGGTATCTGCACTGAGATAGGCAGAGGAATCTGTGATAACAGCTAATTTCATATTAGAACTCCAAATTGATTCCTGGTAAGTCTAATGCAATTTCAGTTACTTCATAAGTCAAACGGTTGAGCATGTTCAAACATGGACGAGCCAAGGTTTCCACTTCTTCTTGGTTCAATTCACTTGGTTCGTTAACAATACGACCATCGATATGGTTCACCTGTGAAATGGTTCCACTGATGACAAATTTATCAAATACAATCATAAAACTCAAGATAACAATCAAGGAAGTCACTTGATTTTCTTGGTCATGTTGAATTAATTGGAAGTTCACATCCACCTTAGTTTCAGGAGCTCCATTTTCATTTTCCCATTCAAAATTACGCGCATCAAAATGATACTGACTAACAAATTCTTGTTCACGTTTAAGATTCATGTCTTTCTCCCTCGGCTACAATATTATAAGCTATTGTACCATAATTTTTTATTTTCATCTAGTTTTCTAGGATTTAGTCAATCCCGATTTCAGCTCGAACTACGTCTGCGATGGTATCAACATAGTAGTCCACTTCTTCTGTTGTAGGCGCTTCTGCCATAACACGCAAAAGAGGCTCTGTTCCACTTGGGCGAACAAGGATACGGCCATTCCCCGCCATTTCAGCTTCCATCTTCTCGATGATAACCTTGATAGCTGGCACTTCCATAGCCTTTTCCTTCATGGCATTTTCCACTCGGATATTGACTAATTTTTGTGGATAGATGGTTACTTCTGCTGCCAACTCTGACAAGCTCTTACCAGTTTCCTTCATGATTTTGGTCAATTGAACAGCAGATAATTGGCCATCACCTGTTGTATTGTAATCCATCAAGATGACGTGACCAGACTGTTCACCACCGAGGTTGTAGCCTGATTTTCTCATTTCTTCCACAACATAGCGGTCGCCAACTGCAGTGACTGCCTTGTTAATGCCTTCACGGTCCAAGGCCTTGTGGAAACCAAGGTTGGACATAACAGTTGTCACGATTGTATTTTGGGCCAATTGTCCTTTTTCAGAAAGGTATTTCCCGATGATGTACATAATCTTGTCACCATCAACGATGTCGCCATTTTCATCAACAGCAATCAAACGGTCACTGTCTCCGTCAAAGGCCAAACCAATAGCTGAGCCGCTTTCTTTGACCACATCTTGAAGAGCTTCTGGGTGAGTTGAACCAACATTAAGGTTGATGTTAAGACCATCTGGTGTTTCCCCGATAACAGTTAATTGAGCGCCAAGGTCTGCAAAGATTTGACGGGCACTTGTAGACGCCGCACCGTTTGCTGTGTCCAAGGCAACCTTCATTCCCTCAAGAGGAGTTCCAGTTGAAACAAGATAGCCTTCATACTTACGCAAGCCTTCTGGATAATCTACCAAGGTTCCCAAGCCTTCTGCACTTGGACGAGGAAGAGTGTCTTCCGCAGCGTCTAGCAAGGCTTCAATTTCTGCTTCTTTTTCATCGTCCAGTTTGAAGCCATCACCGCCAAAGAACTTAATTCCGTTATCAAGGGCTGGATTGTGGCTGGCAGAAATCATGACACCAGCACTTGCTCCTTCAGTTTTTACCAAGTAAGCTACTGCTGGTGTTGCCAAAACACCTAGTTTGTATACGTGAATACCAACTGAAAGAAGACCAGCTACCAAGGCAGATTCTAGCATTTCCCCAGAAATACGTGTATCACGTCCTACAAAAACTTTCGGTGCTTCCGTTTCATGTTGGCTAAGAACATAGCCTCCAAAACGTCCTAGTTTAAAGGCCAATTCTGGCGTTAATTCTACGTTAGCTTCTCCACGGACTCCATCAGTCCCAAAATATTTACCCATTTTTATAAAATCCTTTTCCTATTTTTAATTCGTTTTTGAACTAGTTGCTTTCGTTGACGAAGATGTCTCCGACGAACTGCTTGTTGTTGAATTTGATGTGCTTGAACTTGGTGCTACTGGTTTTGTAGTCACCTTCATTGTCGTGTCGAACGGAGTAATAACTGCCGGTAAGACAACACCATTGCGATCGATTGCCTGCAAAGGTACTGAACCACTGTAATTACCTGTTATGCGTTCGCTGGTTGGTAAAAGCGCAATAACTTTGTCAATCTTAGCTAATGTTTCCTGGTCAGTTGTGACCGAAACTCGTTCGTTTGACACGGTTATACTATCAATTTGTAACTTGGGATCAATCTGGCTTTGGTCAACTTGTGGCACAACAAGCATCCCATCTCGCTTAACCTTCTTCCCAACATTCACTGTAATCTTTTGAGGCGTTGCCACAGCGGTCAATCCACTTGGAAGATTTTCAATATTCAAGGGAACTTCAATCGTTCCAACACTGGCATCCGTCAAATCAGCAGTTACCTTAAACTTACGAGTGCTCTCCTGCATTTCGCTGGCCAAGGTCACACGATTGGCTCCGGTTAATACCACTGAAACTTCTGATGCAAATCCGCTAATGAAATACTGGTCATCATCATAGTGAATAACAATAGGAACGTTCGTTATCGTATTGGTGTAAGTTTCTGATTTAACCTGCCTTGCGGTATTACTATTTTGAAAGTTGGTTGACGTTGCATAGATGAATAAGATACAAGCAAAAAAGAGAGATGAAATGATGTATAGACTATTTTTTCTCATATTTCCAACCTCCTAACAAACGGTCCTTGAAACTGACTTTTTCCTCAACGGCTGGCAAAAGAATTGCTCGTAGCTCTGCTTCAAATTCTTCAATCGTCAAGTCGTGCTTGAAAACACCGTTATAGGTAATAGAAATGCCACCTGTTTCCTCTGAGACGATGAAGGTCAAGGCATCGGATACTTCTGACAAACCGATAGCCGCCCGATGTCTGGTCCCAAATTCCTTTGAAATCCCTGTGCTTTCTGTCAAGGGCAGATAGGCAGAGGTGACTGCAATCCGATTTTCTCTGATAATCACAGCACCATCGTGTAGGGGAGTGTTGGGGATAAAGATATTAATAAGGAGTTCAGCTGAAATATTGGCATCCAAAGGAATCCCTGTCGCAATGTATTCTTGCAAGGTCCGAACTCGTTGGATGGCAACCAGAGCACCAATCTTACGAGGACTCATATATTCAACCGACTTGATAAAGGCACGAATCATTTGCTCTTCTGCACTAATTTGAGCAGTAGAAAAGAAATCTGTTGCCCTTCCCAAACGTTCCAAACCAGTTCGAATCTCTGGAGAGAAGATAACAACCGCAGCAATAACCCCATAGGTGATAATTTGATTAATCAACCAAGAAATCGTTGTTAAACCAAGGATATTGGCTACAACCTGGGCTAATACAAAGATCACGACCCCACGCACCAAAATCATAATCTTGGTGCCAGCTATCGCTTTTGTAAAACGATATAAAATATAGGCCACAATCAAAATATCAAACAGATTGATGGCAATACTCCAAGGACTAGAAAACAAGCTAGTCCAATATTGCAGGTTGGATAATTGTTGAAAGTTCATCTGCTGTCTCCTCTCTGTCCAAACACGTTCCTTTCTATTATACCATTTTTCTGACATTTTTTTCCCTATCCTACTTCATTTTAAATTAAGGAAAAATATGATAAAATAAACTGACTAGAAAAAACAAAGGAGAAACCATGTCTCAACTCTATGATATTACCATTGTAGGTGGTGGTCCTGTCGGGCTTTTTGCAGCCTTCTATGCTCATCTACGCCAAGCCAAGGTCCAAATCATCGACTCTCTTCCCCAACTCGGTGGACAACCTGTCATTCTCTATCCTGAAAAGGAAATTTTAGACGTCCCAGGTTTCCCAAATCTGACTGGAGAAGAGTTGACTAACCGTCTAATCGAGCAATTAAATGGCTTTGATACCCCTATTCATCTCAACGAAACGGTTCTTGAGATTGAAAAACAAGAAGAAGGATTTGTCATCACAACTTCTAAAGGAAGTCACCTGACTAAAACAGTTATCATCGCTATGGGTGGCGGTGCCTTTAAACCACGTACGCTGGAACTAGAAGGCGTTGAGGGCTATGAAAATATCCACTACCACGTTTCCAACATCCAGCAATATGCTGGTAAGAAAGTGACGATTCTTGGTGGAGGAGACTCAGCTGTGGATTGGGCTTTGGCTTTTGAAAAAATTGCGCCAACTACCCTTGTTCACCGCAGAGATAATTTCCGCGCCTTGGAACACAGTGTCCAAGCCTTGCAAGAATCATCTGTGACCATCAAGACACCATTCATCCCTAGCCAACTCCTTGGAGATGGAAAAACGCTTGACAAGTTGGAAATCACAAAAGTTAAATCTGATGAAACAGAAACTATTGACATAGACCACCTCTTTGTCAACTATGGTTTCAAATCTTCTGTTGGTAACCTTAAAAACTGGGGTCTGGACCTCAACCGCCACAAGATTATCGTCAACAGCAAACAGGAATCCAGCCAAGCAGGTATCTATGCTATCGGTGACTGCTGCTACTATGACGGAAAAATTGATCTGATTGCGACAGGCCTCGGAGAAGCACCAACCGCCGTCAACAACGCCATCAACTACATCGACCCTGAGCAAAAAGTACAACCCAAACACTCAACAAGTTTATAAGAAAAGAACCACGAGTCCTACGATTCGTGGTTTTATAGTTCATCGGCTAATTTATTTATCTTTCTAAGTCTGTGATTGACGCCACTTTTGGTCAGAGGGGTGCTGAGACTATCTGCTAACTGCTGGATAGAGTAGTCTGGGTGCTGAATCCGCAATTGCGCTACCTCCTGCAAATCCACTGGCAGGTTTTCTAAGCCCATGATATCTTTGATTTTACTGATATTGTTGATAGTCTTCATGCTGGCAGAAACTGTCCGAGCAATATTGGCTGTTTCTGCATTATTGGCCCTATTGAGGTCATTACGGGTTTCTCGCAAAATCTTAACCCGCTCAAAATCATCACGCGCCTGCATAGCTCCGATGACAATCAAGAAGTCCATAATATCTTCGGCACGCTGGAGATAGGTCACAGCTCCCTTCTTGCGCTCAAGCACCTTGGCATCCAGCAAAAACTGCTGGAGAAGAGAGGCAATCCCTTGCGCGTGGTCCAGATAAACGGAACTGATTTCCAACTGGTACTTGCCTGACTCAGGGTCACGAATGCTTCCATTTGCCAAGAAAGCGCCACAAAGATAAGCACGACCTGCTTCCTCGTCCGATAAAATCGCCTCATCAATACCTGTTTCAAGGCCAAAGAAAGAGTCTGCCAAGTGCAAATCACTCAACAAGTCCTGCACCTTTTCATCTGTAAAAACGGTATAGACTCGATTCTTGCGAAGATTGCTCCGTTGGTGGTGGCGAATTTCCGATTTGATTTCGTAGAAATGGAGAAAGGACTCGTAGAGGTGACGAGCCAGTTTGGCATTTTCTGTCACAACTGACAAGGTCAAGCCCGAAGTCGAGAGACCGATACTGCCAGACATTTTGATAATGGCAGATAATTCATGCCGGCTCAGATGGTGTTGACCTAAGATTTCTTCTTTTACTGCTACTGTGAAACTCATTTTCTCACCTGTATAATCCGCATCAACTCATCCACGATCAAATCTCCATCGTGAAAGGCACCCCCATTTTCCAGACGAAGGAAGTTAGAGGAAATCACGCGCGGAACTTGCTTACAAAGACCAGCAAAATCATGTTCCACCTGCACTAAGTATTCATCAAAACGGTTGGAATTCATGTATTCCTGAGGCACTTTTTCAATATTCACCAAGACAGTATCGATAAAAGGTCGGCCAAGGTGACGATGCAAGACCTCTACGTGGTCACTATCTGTAAAGTGTTCCGTCTCCCCACGTTGGGTCATGATATTGCAGACATAGGCGATTTCTGCCTTGGTTTCCAAAAGTGCCTGCCCGATTTCCTTAATCACGATATTGGGCAAAATCGAGGTAAAGAGGGAACCAGGTCCGAGGACAATCATGTCACTTTCAAGAATGGTCTGCACTACTCGACGACTGGCCAGAGGCGTATCATCGTTGAGGGTATTAGTCACATAGACATGGTCAATCATACCTGGATGGTCTGCAATATGACTCTCTCCAGCCACTTCTGTCCCATCCTGAAAGACTGCATGAAGGGTCAATGGATGGTCACTGGAAGGATAAATCTTCCCAGTTGTATGGAAAAATTTGCTCAGTAACTGCATGGCATTATAAGTCGAACCCTGCATTTCTGACAGGCCAGCGATAATGAGATTTCCCAATGGATGGCCAGCAAAGGCTCCAGCATCTTCAGAAAAGCGATACTGAAAGACTTTCTCATAAAACTTAGGCATATCCGACATGGCCACAAGGACATTGCGAAGATCACCTGGCGGTGTCAACTGCTGCATGTTTTTTCGGAGTTCACCTGATGAACCACCATCATCGGCCACCGTTACGATAGCAGCGATTTCCACATCTTTTTCACGCAGACTTTTAAGAATGACGGGGATCCCAGTCCCTCCACCAATCACCGTTATCTTTGGTTTTCTCATGAACGGTTTACCGTTTCCTTTCTTCGGTCTTTGTCGCGATGCCCTTCATTAACAGGCCAAATCTTGGATAAGTCCTGCGCCAAGCGTTTAGCAAAGGCTACACTACGGTGTTGTCCACCCGTACATCCCATGGCAATGGTCAAAACTGACTTCCCTTCCTTTTGGTAACTTGGCAAAATCGGCTCAATCAAGGCCAACAAATGCTGATAAAAATCTTCTGACTCAGGATGATTCATGACATAGTCATAAACTGGTTCATCTACACCCGTTTGATTACGCAGTTCTGGTAGATAATAGGGATTTGGCAAGAAACGGACATCAAAGACCAAGTCTGCATCAATTGGGATTCCATATTTAAAGCCAAAAGACATGACCTCGATACGGAAAGACTGGGCTTGCTCTTGATCTGAAAACTGCTCTGCAAGGGTTTTACGCAGCTCACGAGGAGTAAGTTCAGTCGTATCCACCACATTTTGGCTCATATTTTTCAAAGGCGCCAAGAGCTCACGTTCCAGCTTGATTCCATCCAAAATCCGTCCATCTGCTGCTAATGGGTGACTCCGTCTGGTTTCCTTGTAACGAGCAACCAATTCCTTATCAGCTGCATCCAAAAAGAGAATTTTAAAGTCCAGTTCTTCCTTGTTTTCCAACTCATCCAAAACAGCTTGAATCTCTGAGAAGAAAGAACGGCTACGCATATCTACTACCAAGGCCAACTTATGGTCGTCTTCCTTTGTTTCCACCAACTGCAAAAACTTAGGCAAGAGAGCTGGCGGCATATTATCAATAGTAAAATAACCCAAATCTTCGAAGGACTGAATGGCAACTGTTTTCCCTGCACCACTCATTCCTGTCACAATCACCAAGTGAAGTTGTTTCTTTGTCATCTTTTTCTCCTTATATCAAAAGAAGTTTGGCAGAACCAAACTTCAACTAGCTTATCCAATCTCTGCGATGACTTCGATTTCGACTTTTACATCACGAGGAAGACGAGCTACCTCTACTGCTGAACGAGCTGGAAATTCCTCTTTAAAGGCCGTTTGGTAAACCTCGTTAAAAGGAACAAAGTCGTTCATATCGCTCAAAAAGCAAGTTGTTTTGACAACATGGTCAAAGTCAGTTCCTGCTTCTGCCAAAATAGCACCGATGTTTTTTAAGACTTGCTCTGTCTGTTCTTGAATCGTTTCTCCAACGATTTCCCCAGTTTCAGGAGAGAGAGGAACTTGACCACTAGCAAACAAAAGGTTGCCAACGATTTTTCCTTGAACATATGGTCCGATAGCCTTTGGGGCTTTGTCTGTATGAATTGTTTTTGCCATTTTCTTTTCCTCACAATTTTTCTAAGATTGCATCCCAAGCCTCATCCATCCCTGCCTTGCTGACAGATGAAAAGAGGATAAAGTCGTCACTTGGGTCAAAGTTTAATTTCTTTTTGATTGCTGATTCATGCTTGTTCCATTTACCACGAGGAATCTTGTCCGCCTTAGTCGCCACAATGATGACTGGGATCTCATAATACTTAAGAAATTCGTACATCTGCACATCATCTGCTGACGGGTCATGACGAAGGTCAACTAGACTGACCACTGCACGGAGATTTTCCCGAGTCGTTAAGTACTCCTCAATCATGCGCCCCCACTTTTCACGTTCCTTTTTGGAAACACGGGCATAGCCATAACCAGGCACATCCACAAAACGCATCTTGTCATCGATATTAAAGAAGTTGAGAAGCTGAGTTTTACCAGGTTTCCCTGAAGTTCTCGCTAGATTCTTGCGGTTCAGCATAGTGTTGATAAAACTAGACTTGCCAACATTTGAACGCCCTGCTAGGGCAATCTCTGGTAGTTCATCCTGCGGATAGTGGGATTTATTGGCCGCACTGAGCAAGATTTCAGCATTGTGTGTATTAAGTTCCATAATCACCTCTAGGCTGTCTCTAGGATTGGTTTATCCGTTCCATCGACAGCTTCTTTTGTGATGCGAACCAATTTCACATTTTCCTGACTCGGTACTTCAAACATAACATCTAGCATGGTTTCTTCGATAATCGAGCGAAGTCCTCGCGCCCCTGTCTTACGTTCGATAGCCTTATTGGCAATTTCTTGAAGGGCTTCATCATCAAATTCCAACTCGACATCATCATAAGATAACAAGGTTTGGTATTGTTTCACCAAAGCATTTCTTGGTTCTTTCAAGATGCGAACAAGGTCATCAACGGTCAATTGCTCAAGAGCTGCAAAGACAGGCAAGCGCCCAATCAACTCAGGAATAATCCCGAATTTTTGAATATCTTCTGCGATGATTTCTTGCATGTAAGAGCTATTTTCATCAATCGCCTTATTATTTTGACCAAATCCAATGACTTTTTCACCCAGACGTTGTTTGACAATTTCTTCAATGCCATCAAAGGCACCACCCACGATGAAGAGGATGTTCTTGGTATCCACTTGAATCATTTCTTGTTGTGGATGTTTGCGTCCACCTTGAGGTGGTACGCTGGCAACGGTTCCCTCGATAATCTTGAGAAGGGCTTGTTGTACTCCTTCACCAGAAACGTCACGTGTGATCGATACGTTCTCGCTCTTCTTAGCAATCTTGTCAATTTCATCCACGTAGATAATCCCACGTTCTGCACGCTCAATGTTAAAGTCAGCAGCCTGCAAGAGTTTGAGGAGGATATTTTCCACGTCCTCTCCCACATAACCAGCCTCAGTAAGAGCTGTCGCATCTGCGATGGCAAAAGGAACATTCAAGCTCTTGGCTAAGGTCTGAGCAAGGAAAGTTTTCCCTGAACCAGTTGGGCCAATCATTAAGATATTTGACTTCTGCAAATCCACATCTTCTGACTCTTCACGCGTATCGTGGAAATTGATGCGTTTATAGTGGTTATAAACTGCTACTGCCAAGGCACGTTTGGCACGATCTTGACCGATTACATAGTGATTCAATATGTGGAGGAGTTCGATTGGTTTTGGAACTTCTGACAAGTCTGCCAAGACTTCCTCAGCCAACTCCTCCCGAATGATTTCCTGAGCCAACTCCACACATTCATTACAGATAAAAGCGTTGTTCCCAGCGATTATTTTTTGTACTTCTTCTTGGCTTTTGCCACAAAATGAGCAATAAACCATCATATCATTATTCCTAGTTGTAGGCATGATTTCCTTCCGTTCTATTCTATACTATCATTCTATCTAAAATAAGGTCATGTAAAAAGCATGGATACTATTGACCAAATTGGTAAAGGCATTTAACAAGAGTAGGACAGAAAGTCCATAACGCTTTTTACGAAAAGCCTGTGCTCCTGCAAGCAAGCAGACCAAACACAGCATGGCTGTGAAAAAACCAAATATACTACGTTCCATTAGACTTCCTTTCTCTTGCGGTATTGGATGGTAAAATCATAAGGATTCTTTTCATCTTTGCTATAGGATTTGCTTGAAACTGTCTCAAAAAGAGACAAGTCAAACTCCTCAGGGAAATAGGTATCTCCCTCCACCCGAGCATGAATTTGAGTCAGAATCACTTCGTCAAGGTAGGGTTCAAAAGCCTGAAAAATTTGCTTCCCACCAAGAATATAGAGATTTTTGTCTTGACCCTGATACCAGCCCAGAACAGACTGGACATCATGAAAAGTAACAACCCCGTCTAGCTTTTCTTCCAAGTTACGTGTTAAAATCAAGGTCTCCCGTTTTGGAAGCAGGCGACGCCCCATCCCATCAAAGGTCACACGCCCCATCAAGATAGCATGATTCAGAGTTGTTTCTTTGAAGTGTTGCAATTCTGCTGGCAAATGCCAAGGCAGACGATTGTCCTTACCAATCACACCCTCTTCATCCTGGGCCCAAATAGCTACGATTTTCTTAGTCATGCTTCCATCCTTTTTACTGATAGTACTATTTTATCAAAAAAGTCAAAAAAAGACTGGTTTGGAATGCGTTCAGTTTGATAGAAAAGAAGCAGACTAGCTTTAGCCTGCTTCTCCTGTCCCTAGGACATACGTTTCTTTGCTTCTAATTCAATTTTTTTGACTACTTCTTGAATGTTCAATCCAGTTGTATCAAGGTAGACAGCGTCCTCTGCTTGTTTGAGAGGCGAAGTCTCACGATGACTATCCTTGTAGTCACGCGCAGCAATTTCCTCTTTTAGGGTTTCAAGGTCTGTTTCAATTCCCTTGGCAATATTTTCCTTGTAACGGCGTTCTGCTCTTTCATCAACAGAAGCTACTAAGAAAATTTTCAATTCTGCTTGTGGCAATACAACAGTCCCAATATCGCGACCATCCATGACAATCCCACCTTGCTGGGCAATCTCTTGTTGGAGAGAAACTAGTTTCTCACGTACTTCAGGAATTGCTGCAATAGCAGAAACATGATTGGTCACTTCATTTTCACGAATAGGATGAGTAATGTCCACATCTCCTACAAAGACAAGTTGTTCTCCAGTTTCTGAGCGCCCAAAGCTGATTGGATGCTGGTCCAATAAGGCTAAAAGTTCCTCAATTTCTTCCACTCCTAACTGGTGTTTCAGAGCCATATAGGTCGCCGCACGATACATAGCACCTGTATCTAGATAGGTATAACCAAAATTTTTAGCAATAATCTTAGCAACCGTACTCTTACCGCTTGAAGCTGGACCATCGATAGCAATTTGAATTGTTTTCATATCAACTCCTATTTGATTTTGATAACATCACCTGGATTAGCAAACCAAGACCCTGTAGCCATATGTCCAGGATTCAAGGCCTCTAGCTGAGCAATCGAGATTCCTGCACGAGCGGCAATGGTTGCTTCTCCTTCTCCAGCCTGAACTGTAATTGTCCCTTCACTATCAGTATGCTCTTCAGAATGACTTTCACTAGAAGAGCTCTCTGTAGAAGTTGCTTCTTCAGTCTTGCTAGATGAAGATGCGGATTCTTCTGTTACAGAGGTTGAAACAGGGGCAGATGAATCATAAAAATCTTTCAAGGCTGCTGTACGATTACTCCCTCCACTTGAAAGGTAAATCAATACTATTATCATTACTACAACAATCACGAAAAAGAGACTAGCTAGAATCGTCAAGACACGATTTGCAACAATACCTGTACCTTTTTGATTACGTTGATGTCGTTCCGTTCTCGTCTGTTCTTCTTGATTCTCATAAATATCTTCTTGCCACGGTTCTTTTGCCATACCTTACTCCTTGTTTTTTTTTACTTTTCTTATTACAATATAAATATGAAAATCACACTTATACCTGAACGTTGCATTGCCTGTGGGCTTTGCCAAACTTATTCTGAATTATTTGATTACCACGATAATGGAATCGTGCGTTTTTACGATGACCCTGACCAACTAGAAAAAGAAATCTCTCCTAGTCAGGACGTCGTAGAAGCTGTTAGAAACTGTCCGACACGTGCCTTGATTAAAGATTAACTCTAATATCGATAAGAACGTTCCACTCCTTCTAGTTTAGCATATTTCCATGCAAAATTATAGTCTTTTCTCTTTATTTTTTTCTGTAAAATCAGGAAGGTCACTTTTTTCTTTGACGAGATAAAGTGGTCTTTTTTTAGTCTCTAGATAAATCTTACTGATATACTTGCCGAGAATCCCAATGGTCAAGAGTTGGATTCCCCCAAGAAAGAGAATGACAGCCATCAGAGAGGTCCAACCTGATGTCGGATTGCCCAAAATAAGGGTCCGAACCACAACGAAAAAGGTCATAAGCAGAGAAATAAAACAAGATAGGAGACCAGCCACAAAGGCGATAATCAAGGGAAAATCTGAAAAATTAACAATCCCTTCAATGGAGTAGAAAAAGAGTTGCCTAAAACTCCAACTGGTCTTGCCAGCCTGCCTTTCGACATTTGGATAGTCCAGATAATGGGTTTTAAAGCCTACCCAGGCAAATAGTCCCTTAGAAAAACGATTGGACTCCGTCAAGCTTAAAATGGCATCGACTACAGACCTTCTCATCATGCGAAAATCACGGACACCTGCCGGCAGGGCTACTGGACTAATTTTTTGCATGAGGCGGTAAAAGAGATTAGCGCAGAGACTACGTAAAACTGGTTCTCCCTCCCTACTGGTTCTCCGTGTTCCAACACAGTCCAAGTCTGCATTTTGGTCTAGTAATTTTTTCATCTCAAGCAACATACTAGGAGGATCCTGGAGGTCTGCATCCATAACCACCACCAAATCTCCTGTCGCATATTGCAAACCTGCATAGAGTGCTGCTTCTTTGCCAAAATTTCGCGAGAAAGAAATATAATGAACTGCTGGATTTTGCTCCCGATAGGCCTTTAAGAGTTTCAAGGTCCCATCACTTGATCCATCATCGACAAAGACATACTCGATTTCTGTTTCCAAATCTGGAAGTAAATCTTCCAAAGCCTGATAAAAAAGAGGAAGTACTTCCTCTTCGTTTAAACAGGGGACAATGATTGACATCACCATCTTAGTCTTCAAATCCATTTGGATGCTTGCTTTGCCAACGCCATGCGTCTTCACACATTTGGGTGATGTCTAGTTCTGCTTCCCAACCAAGTTCTGCTTTGGCTTTTGCAGGATCTGAATAGCAGGCTGCGATATCACCTGGGCGACGGTCTACAATGCGGTAAGGAATTGGACGTCCCACTGCTTTTTCCATGTTTTGAATAATTTCAAGAACAGAATAACCTTTACCTGTTCCAAGGTTATAAACGTTTAGACCTGAACCTTTTTGGATTTTTTGTAGAGCTGCAACGTGACCTTTAGCCAAATCGACAACGTGGATATAATCACGAACACCAGTTCCATCTTCCGTATCGTAGTCGTCTCCAAACACTTGCACTTGCTCTAATTTCCCAACTGCTACTTGAGTCACATATGGCAAGAGGTTGTTTGGAATACCGTTTGGATTTTCTCCCAAATCACCACTCTCATGTGCTCCGATTGGGTTGAAATAACGAAGTAAGACCACATTCCATTCTGAGTCTGCCTTGTAGATATCGGTCAAAATTTCCTCTAGCATAAGTTTGGTACGACCGTATGGATTGGTCACTGAAAGTGGGAAATCTTCCAAGATTGGCACGGTGTGCGGATCCCCGTAAACTGTCGCAGAAGAACTGAAAATAATGTTTTTACAGTTGTTTTCTTCCATGACCTTCAAAAGACTAACAGTTCCAGCGATATTGTTGTCATAGTAGGCAAGAGGAATACGGGTAGATTCACCGACAGCCTTCAAGCCAGCAAAGTGAATGACCCCTGTTGGTTCTTCTTGCTTGAAAATATCTCTTAGAGTATCGGTATCACGGATATCTGCCTCATAGAAAGGCACTTCAACTCCTGTGATTCTTTCAACAACTTCTAAACTTTTGCGATTGCTGTTGACAAGGTTATCCACCACAACAACCTGATGACCTGCTTGGATTAACTCAATAACAGTGTGGGTCCCGATAAAACCTGCCCCACCCGTTACTAAAATCTTTTCTTGCATCTTCTTTCCTCGATTCTCGGATTATTTTTTCTTATTTTACCATTTTTGATAGGGAATGTCATTTGCCATCCTAGAGGGGAGGCTAAAATTTCAGTAAAATTCTTATTCTCTTTTTACTCGTTTGACATAGTTTTCAATTGGATAGTTTAGAGGATCCAAAGTCATCTCCTTGTCTTGGATCAGTTGAGCTAGATGGTAACCAATGATAGGACCCGTTGTGAGGCCTGATGAACCTAGTCCACTAGCAGCATAGACACCTTCCAATTCTGGCACTTGCCCAAAGAAAGGAGAGAAATCACTGGTATAGGCACGGATTCCCACACGCTCAGCTCTTGAAGTCGCTCTAGCTAAAACTGGATAATGGGGCAAGGCTGCCTCCTCCATTTGTTTGAGCAAGATTTTATCTACCGTCAAATCAAATCCCATATCATTTTCATGGGTAGCACCTAAGGACAATTTCCCACCTGCAAAAGGAATCAAATCCCACTCCCCTTCAGGCATAACAACAGGGTAAGCTTCCATGTCTTGGGCAAGTTGATAATCTCGGAGTTGCCCCTTTTGGGGACGAACATCTACTTCATAACCTAAAGGCTCTAACAGGTGTCCCAACCAAGCTCCCGCCGCCAAAATAACCTGATCAAACACCTCTTCGTCAATCTGGTAACCTGATGCTAAAGGTGTCAGAGTTACTTTTTCTTTGACCAGCTTGACCTGACTGGCTTCTAGTAAACGAGTCACTAAGAGTTGACCATCTACTCTCGCTCCACCAGAAGCATAGAGCAAGCGATCAAATCCCTGCAAGCCAGGGAATAATTCATTAGCTGATGCTGGGTCCAGAATGGCTAATTGCCCTATCAAAGGAGATTCTTCTCTGCGCTGGAGGGCTAGTTGATAGAGTTCTTCCAACTTAGTTTCATCCTTTTTCAGGAGAAAGACTCCCGAACGCTGGTAAAAATCGATTTCTTGTCCTGACTTCTCTAAATCAGCTAATAAATCCACATAAAAGTCAGCCCCCAAGCGCGCCATCTTATACCAGGCCTTATTGCGGCGTTTGGAAAACCAAGGGCTGATAATTCCTGCTGTGGCCTTGGTAGCCTGACCTTGTCCATGGTCAAAAACGGTCACCTCTAGGTCACTTTCTTTCGAGAGGTAGTAGGCAGCTGTTGCTCCCACAATTCCTGCTCCGATAATAGCAACTTTTTTCATTGTTTTCACTTTCTAACTAGATATGGTGGAAAGGATTGGTCGATGCTTGACTAGGCAAAATATCAATAGTCCAGTCTTTTTCCTCTTTCCATTGACTAAGGAATGCTGCGATTTTTTCCACAAAAAGCACTTCAATATAGTGACCTGGGTCCAAGGCTAGCAAGCCATCAGACAACATATCCTGGGCAGTGTGGTAGTAAATATCACCAGTGATATAGACATCCGCTCCTTTAGCTAAAGCATCCTTATAGAAAGACTGCCCGCTTCCACCACAGATGGCCACTCTTGAAATAGGCTTCTTCAAATCACTCTCTTGATAATGCACCATTCGAAGACTATCTAGACCAAAGACTTGCTTGACATTCTGGGCCAATTCCCTAAATGTCTGAGGCTGAACATTTCCAATACGACCAATTCCACGTTCAGGACCTGTTTCCTGCAGATAAGTCGTCTCCTCAATGCCTAGCATCTGGCAGAACCAGTCATTAAGGCCATTTTCAACGATGTCAATATTGGTATGGCTGACATAAACTGCAATGTCATGCTTGATGAGATCAATGTAAATCTGATTTTGCGGACGGCTGGCGACCAAGTCCTTGATAGGACGGAAAATCGGCGCGTGCTTAACGATAATCAAATCCACACCCTTTTCAATGGCCTCTGCCACCGTCTCTTCACGAATATCCAGAGCAACCATGACCCTTTGGATATCCTTGTCTAGAGTTCCGATTTGCAGGCCACGACTGTCTTCCTCCATGGAAAATTCCTGAGGGCAAAAAGCTTCATACGCGTTAATCACTTCACTTGCTAGCATGGAGAACCTCCTTGATGGCTTGAATTTTATCCACTAGAACTTGACGTTCCTCCAGATTTTTTTCTGGGATTTGTCCGAGGGCAAACTCTAGCTTAACAGCTTCTTTTTGCCATTTTTGGACAAAGACTGGACTGACCTCTTTGGACAAAAAAGGACCAAAGCGGACATCGCTAGCTGATAACTTCATTTGTCCTGCTTCCACCACCAAAATCTCGTAAAACTTGCCAGCTTCTTCTAAGATGCTTTCAGCTACAATCTGAAATCCGTTCTCTTGTAGCCAGATACGCAAGTCGTCTTCACGATTATTAGGCTGGAGGATCAATCGTTCTACATTAGCCAGCTTGTCCAAGCCTTCTTCTAAAATCCTAGCAATCAAACGGCCGCCCATGCCAGCAATAGTGATGACCGACACTCGGTCTGCCTCTTCAAAAGCTGCCAAGCCATTGGCTAAACGGACTTGGATTTTCTCCTTTAGACCGTAAGCCTCAACATTTTTAACCGCAGACTGATAGGGGCCTTCCACCACCTCACCCGCAATGGCACTTTTGATTCGACCTCTTTCGACCAACTCGATAGGCAGATAAGCATGGTCACTTCCCACATCTAGTAAAATGGCTCCCTGTGGCACAAAGGAAGCCACTAATTCTAATCTCTTTGAAATCATCTTCTCTCACTTTCCAAACTCTGTTACCTCTTATTATACCACATTTCAGCTGGCAATCTTGTACCTAAAAAGACCGCAATCCACAGATTGCAGCCTTTCTTTATTTTCTAGCTTGGTAGCGACTGGTTAAGATAAATATCACGGTAAAGACCAACATCATGACACCATAAACAGGTAATGTTTGTCCTGTTAAGGTTGAAATTTCAAGCAGTTTTTGGATTCTTGGGAAGAGAGCTGTGGCTAGGAAGCCTCCTACTGACCAAACAATCAAGAGGACACGCCAGAGGGTAAATGGCATGCAGGCTCTAAATACGGATAAGAAACCAATTGACCCCAAGAGATAATAGAGTAGAGTTGAGATTTCTAACTCAGACCAACCTTGACTCGCTCCAAATATTTTCACAAAAAGAACGCTGAACACAACCATGAGAGCACTTGGTAGAGCACGAAGCATGGATCTTCTGAGGAAGTTTGGCTCGACAGGTTTGATATTTCGCTCAAAAGTTAGAACGAATGGTGGGAAACCTTCCACGAACTGGTCAATCATGGTAATCTGGATTGGAATGAATGGGAAAATCAAGATCCACTCTGACCGACCTAGTAAAGCACTGGCGATACAGATAATTGCGAGCAAGAAAGAATAGATGGTCTTTATCAAGAAAATCGGTGCAATGTGGGCAATGTTATTGACCACGCGACGACCTTCAAATAGAATCTCAGGAACATCATTAAAGTCAGAGTTCAAGAGAACCAAATTGGCAATCTGACGCGTCGCCGGATCCCCTTCCGCCATTACGATGGAACAATCCGCCTCACGAAGAGCCAAGATATCATTAACCCCATCCCCTGTCATAGCCGTTGTATGACCTGCTTTTTTCAGCGTTTGGATGATGAGTTTCTTTTGATGAGGGGAAACCCGTCCGAAAATGGCAGTATCCTCAGCCATAGCAACCAATTCCTCATCCGTGATTTTCGAACAATCTACATAACTCTGATAGTCTACAAAACCTGCTTTTTGGGCAATACTTGAAACAGTGACTGGATTATCACCAGAGATAATCTTGAGCCCCACTTCCTGAGAACGGAGATAGTCCAGCGTCTCTGCTGCTCCCTCTCGAATGGGGTCCAAGATTTCCAGCAAGGCTAGAGCCTGAATATCAGAAGGTTTCTGCGGTCTGTGATGGTCTAATTTCTCCTGACTAAGAGCTAAGACCAAGACACGTGAACCTCTCTCCAAGGCCTCTCTGGTTTCTGGAACCTCAGAATCCAGCAACATCTCAGGCGCCCCTAAGAAAACTGTTCCCAAACCTTCTAACTCCATGGCTCCCCACTTGCGGTCACTTGAGAAAGGCAGATTGGAGATCATAGGATAGACTACCTGACCTTGGAAACGCTGGCGAATAGCTTGAGCTGTTGGATTTTTATCCTCACTGTGAGCTATGTAGCTGGCTAAAATGCTGGCAATGGTCTCTTCACCATAAGTTTCCGTCAGTGGAAGAACAGCCTCCACCTGCATCTTCCCTTGGGTGATGGTACCCGTCTTGTCCAAACAGAGCATGTCCACGCGTGCCAAGGTCTCAACAGAGTACATCTCCTGAACCAAGACCTTTTTCAAGCCCAACTTAATCACCGCAGTCAAGAGCGAAGTAATGGTCAAAAGGGCGATTCCCTTGGGCAACATTCCCAAAAGGGCTGTTGACGAATTTACAACGGATGACTTGAGGGGCAAGCCTTTTAAAAGCAAAGCTTCTAGCAAGAGAGCCAGACCAAAAGGAATGATAATCTTCCCAGTAAAACCAGCTAGCTTGTCCAGCGATTTCATGATACGAGAGTTGATTGGTTTAACGGTCTTGGCTTCCAGCATGAGCTTGGCAGCATAGTTGTCTGCACCGACATGGTGAACTTGAGCTAAAACTGACCCACTAGCTAGGAAACTTCCTGACAAAAGCAAGGCATCCACTTCCTTTTGCACCAAATCACTTTCCCCCGTCAACATGGCTTCATTAACCTCCGCAAAGCCTTCCAAAACCAAGGCATCACTGGGAATCTGCTCCCCAGCAGACAGACGAATCACATCTCCTAACACCAATTCTTCAGGATTCAGAGCCACTTCTTGGCCATCACGAATAGACTTGACCTTTTCCTTGGTCATGAGATTGAGCTTGTCCACCATGTGTTTAGCCCGCAGCTCAGTCACAATTCCAGAAAAAGCGTTAAAGCAGATAACGGCAAAGAAGACCAGATTGCTCCAAGCCTGCACAAAGGCAAGGGCCAAAGCAATGGCAAAGTTCAAAGCGTTAAAAAGGGTAAAGACATTTCGTTTAACGATTTGCCAAGTGCTAGTACTGGCCGATGCGGTAAAATCATTGACCAAGCCCTTAGCCTGTCTTTCCTTGACTTCTCTTTGGGTTAATCCCATAATCTTATTTTTATCCATAAATTCTATCATATCATTTTTTCTAAAAGAATTCTAATCTCATCCCAAATATGGACCTGGTCAAGGGAAAAGTTTGCCAGCCCTCCTTTGATAAGGTATAATAATAACAAGAAAAGAATCGAAGGAGATCGCATGTTTTATACTTATTTACGTGGATTAGTTGTCTTGCTCCTATGGTCCATCAATGGCAATGCCCACTATCATAATACTGATAAAATTCCTAATCAAGATGAAAATTATATTCTGGTTGCCCCTCACCGTACCTGGTGGGATCCTGTTTACATGGCCTTTGCGACCAAGCCAAAACAATTTATCTTTATGGCCAAAAAAGAGCTCTTTACCAACCGTATCTTTGGCTGGTGGATTCGTATGTGTGGCGCCTTTCCCATCGACCGTGAAAATCCTAGCGCCTCAGCCATCAAATACCCTATCAATGTCCTCAAAAAAAGTGATCGCTCTCTTATCATGTTTCCAAGTGGGAGCCGTCACTCAAACGATGTCAAGGGTGGCGTAGCCTTGATTGCCAAAATGGCCAAGGTCCGTATCATGCCGGTTACCTACACCGGTCCCATGACTTTGAAGGGCTTAGTTAGCCGTGAACGTGTCGATATGAACTTTGGAAATCCAATTGATATCTCCGATATCAAGAAAATGAATGACGAAGGCATTGAAACAGTCGCCAATCGTATCCAAACAGAATTTCAACGTTTGGACCAAGAAACGAAACAATGGCACAATGATAAAAAACCAAACCCACTCTGGTGGTTTATCCGCATTCCTGCCCTCATCCTTGCCATTATCCTCGCTATCCTAACTATCATCTTTAGCTTTATCGCAAGCTTCATCTGGAATCCAGATAAAAAGAGAGAGGCTCTTGGTTAAAAAATACAACAATCCCTTGGCAAAAGCCAAGGGATAAATCTTTTATTCGATTTTCCATTTTTGGGTCAACCAGCTAGAAAAGGCTAAAAATCGTTCAGCCACTTGTTCATGATGTCCATAAGGATCAAAGACAAACTGACCGTTCGGATAGCGTTTCTGAAGACTGATATGAATCTGCTCAGCATAGGCTGGTGCTTGAGCCAAGCGATTAGTATGGTGTGCTCCTTCTGTTTGACCGTTCTGTAAATACAGCAAACAGTCTAGATTTTTCACTGTCTCTGCCTTGCAGTAAGTCACAAAATCAGGATACCAAAAGGAACCGCAGATTGAAAAGACACAGGAAACCTTGTCAAAGCTGAAAAGACTGTAGACTGCCGCCAAACCACCTAGTGAATACCCTCCATAAGCAAGGCGAGTTTCGTCCAGGCGATAAAGCGACTGCAGCTTGTCTAAAAGACCTCCAAATAAATGATCATGATAGGCCTTGGCCTGACCTCCAAAATCTGGAGCTCCATCTCTCAGAGCAGCTGCTTTCCAAGGAGTGTAGTCATCTAGGCGATTTTTAGAGGTCAAGCCCACTAAAATCACAGATTCTGAAAGGGATGATAGGAAATCCAAGTTTCCATCATTCAATAAAATAGCTGGATAGGTTTGATTGGGGTCGTAGTTAGAAGGAAGGCTGATTTTGACTTGAATTCCTTCCCAATCAAACTCATTATTTATTGATAAAGTCATTGATTTTCTCAAGGGAATCAATCACTGCTGGACCATAGTCCATCAACTCATCGTAAGAAATGGTCATGATTTTTTGATTCTTAATAGCAGGAACGCTTTCCAAAACAGCATTTGCCTTCATCAACTCTACTGCTTTTTCATCCAATTTTTTATTGCGGTCGCTGGTTACATAGATAATCAATTCAGGATCCATTGACACGAGGTTTTCCAAGGTCAAGCCTGATGTCCCCGTAGCAACGTTTGTATAACCAAGTTGGTTCAGCAAACTTTCTTGCAAAGCAGACTTGTAGGCACCGAAGGTTTCATCATTATAAGCAACCATAATCAAAGCCTTTTTCTTTTCACCTTGACTTGCTGGGTTTGCTTTCTTAACAGCATCAATTTTAGCTTGTAATTGGGCTGCGTATTCATTAGCCTTGTCCTGAACATTAAAAATCATTCCCAGATTTTTGACATCTTCTACAATATTTCCCAAATCTTGCTGAATTGTTGAGAGAGAAGCTTTTTGCGTATAAACTGGGATTTTGTTTTCATTCCAAGTGCTAATTATCCCCAAGGATTTTTCAGAAAACATCATGTTTCGACCCATCACAGCATCTGGCTCATAAGAAAGGACTGTCTCTTGTGACACTGTTTTTTTATCCCCAATTTGAGGAATAGCTGCAATAGCATCCTTGTATTTGTCCGTCACAGCATTGTCTGGATTGAGCATGCCAGCAATTTTATCCTTCAAGCCTAACTCCAATAAGATTTCAGTGGTTGAAAGATTGTTGGTGATAACTTTTTCAGGTGCCTTGTCAAAGACTTGTTCGACTTCATTTCCTTTCGCGTCATAGGTTTTGACCGTTAGTGGATAAGTCGTCTCTGCGCTCGCCTTTTGACTTGTTTCTGCGCTTGATTGTGTGGTAGCTTTTTCTGTAGTAGTATTACCACACGCTGCCATGGTTAGGGTAGCTACTGTTACGAGTAAAATGCTTAGTGTTTTTTTCATCTTGTTTTCCTTTTCATTCTTATAAATAGTGAATCATGGCTTGCTGATCCTCGGTCCAAGTAACCTGACTTTGAACTCCGTATACAGTTTGCAATGACTCAGGGGTGATGGTCTCCTTTGGAGTCCCTTGGTAAAGGATTTCTCCCTCTTTCATCAGATAGAGATAATCCGAATAGCGACAAGCAAGTTGAATATCATGTAGAACAGCTAGAACATTGACCTTGAGATTTTTCACAATGGCCAACAAGTCTAGCTGATACCTGATATCCAGGTGATTGGTTGGTTCGTCTAGGAGCAAGAGAGTCGGTTCTTGCGCCAAGGCGCGGGCTAATAAGACTCGTTGTTTCTCCCCCCCTGACAGAGACGAATAGAGACGAGTTTTCTTCTCGAGCATATCCACCTTGACAAGAGCATCTTGAACGAGGGCATAATCTCTTTCCCTTTCCTTCTGTAAAAAAGAGAGGTGGGGAGTTCTACCCAGCAAGACGATTTCCTCAACTGTACAATCAAACTGCAATTGATTAAACTGGGTGACAACTGCCATTTGCTTAGCTGTTTCTTTGAGTGACCAATGCTCCAGCGGTTTTCCATCTAGGTTTATCAAGCCTTTATCCGCCTTTTCCTGACGATAGAGGAGTTTAAGCAGGCTGGTTTTTCCACTTCCATTTGGTCCTAGTATCGTGTGAAATTGATTCCCTTCAACCTTAAGAGAAACTCCCTTGAGGATTTTTTTCTCTCCCAGTCCAAAATGGATATCCTTACAAATCAAGTCCATGTCAGACCCTCACCTCCCTTCGCCTACCTCCAACAATGTAGATAAAGAAGGGAGCACCTACCAAGGCTGTGAAAATACCAATAGGAAGCTCTGCGTTTGGAATGATGATACGAGAGAGTACGTCTGCCCAAATGACAAAGAGGGCACCTAGCAAGGTTGCAACAGGAAAAAGCCTCTTGTAATTCGTTCCTACTAATCCTCGAGCTAAATGTGGAGTAATCAGACCGACAAATCCAATAATCCCACAGGTTGCTACTAATACTGCTGTCAGCACAGCCACCATGGTCACATAAAGATACCAATAAAAACGTAAGGGAATCCCCAAAGTTAAAGCAGCCTCATCTCCCATCATCATCGCATTGAAAACACGATACTGAGTAGAGAAAAATAGAAAGGCTATTCCTACTACTATAGTTGGCAGGACCAAGTCTGCCCAGGAAGTCCCAGCGAGCGAGCCCATGGTCCAAAACTTAATGGTCATCACACTGTCCGCATTAGCTCCGACTGAGATAATAAAGTTGGAAAATGCCAGAAAGAGAGCGTTGACCACCGTTCCTGATAAAATCAGACTGGAAGTCGTCATCCTTCCCTGAATAGAGGCAATGATGAGGACAGCAATTGTTGCCAAAATAGCTCCAAGAAAAGCTCCAAGGCTAATCACCAATTTTAAACCAAGAATGATGCTCAAGGTTGCCCCTAGAGTTGCACCCGCAGATATTCCTAAGACATAAGGCTCTGCGATGGGATTGTTCACTGTAGACTGCATCACGCTACCACACATAGAAAGGCCTGCTCCTACTATCAAGCCTAACAATACTCGAGGGAATCTCATGTTCCATACAATGGCAAGAGTCGACTTGGAAACCTCTCCTACCTCAAGAGGAAACCCCAACCTGCTCAAAATAATCCGATAGGTATCGCCTAGATCAATCGCAACGGATCCCATTGAAACTGCTAGAAAGAGGGAAATTCCTAAAACACCTAGTAAAATACCTAAAAGCAATACAAATTGCAGGTCCTGTCGGCTTCCAGAAAATTTGGAAAGCATGCAAACCTCCTTTGATAGAATCTTAAAAATTTAGAAAATTCTCATGAAAAGTATACCATATTTTTAACTATGGAACAAGATGAGAAAAATGAATATAGTTGGTCTTACAGTACTAATAATCGTAACCGAAGATTATACTTGAGTATATCGAGGTAAAGTGACACCATAAAAAGCCCTCTGAAAATAGAGAGCCACCTGTTTATATAATTAGTGAGAATCTTTATGTCACCAATTCTCCCACTGGGTTTCGACTTTCACCTCGCCATAGTTGCTTGGTGAGTACTTACTGTCATAAATCGAGAACCAATCTTTCAGGACTTTCTGATTTACGATTTCGTCGTAGTCCTTCTCTAATTCTTCTTTAGAAATATTATTTTTTCTTAAATATTCTCTTACTTTTTCTTCATCATCAATAAATTGGCCTGGTTTCCTTGGCTCTTCAAAAATCGCAAGTTTCTTTTTGAGCACTTTCTTTTGCAGATTATAGTGTGCTGAATACCATAGGGTAATATTCGAATCAGTCTTTCTTTCAAAACGAATCGACATCCCTTTAATACCTGAACCAAAATTAAAGTTAATGGTTATATCACTATAGCCTTTGGGAAGAGTTTCATACTTTCCAAAAGGAGTATAGGATATATTTGGATCATCACTTGGCCAACCTGGACTGATTTTAAACCCATCTATATGCCTTAAAATATTATTTGTACGATATGTCTTCTCTGTCTCCTGGTAGATTTCATCAAAAATATTTTTAGGTTGTTTAGGAAAAAAGTAAAAACAAACTGATACAAGTAATACAATTATTGTTAAAACACCTAGTATTTTCTTCATGCTATCACCAATTCTCCCACTGGGTTTCAATCTTGACATCGCCATAATTACTTGGTGAATACTTGCTGTCATAAATCGAGCACCAATCTTTCAAGACTTTCTGGTTGACGATTTCGTCGAAGTCTTTCTCTAATTCTTCTTTAGAAATATTATTTTTTCTTAAATATTCTCTTACTTTTTCTTCATCATCAATAAATTGGCCTGGTTTCCTTGGCTCTTCAATGATGGCAAGCTCTTTTTTTAGCACTTTCTTTTGCATATTATAGTGTGCCGAATACCATAGGGTAATATTCGAATTAGTCTTTCTTTCAAAAAGAATCAACACCCCCTTTATACCTTTTCCAAAATTAAGGTCAATGGTTATATCACTATAGCCTTTGGGAAGAGTTTCATACTTTCCAAAAGGAGTATAAGATATATTTGGGTCATCACTTGGCCAATCCGGTCTGATTTTAAACCCATCTATATGCCTTAAAATATTATTTGACCGATATGTTTTCTCCGTTTCTTGGTAAATTTCATCAAAAATATTTTTAGGTTGTTTAGGAAAAAAGTAAAAACAAACTGATACAAGTAATACAATTATTGTTAAAACACCTAGTATTTTCTTCATGTTATCACCAATTCTCCCACTGGGTTTCAACCTTGACCTCACCATAATTGCTTGGCGAGTACTTGCTGTCATAGATAGAACACCAGTCCTTCAAAACTTTCTGGTTGACGATTTCGTCGTAGTATGTATCCAAGTCCTTAGCAGTGATGCCGTACTTTTCTAGATAGGATCTCACCTGAGCCTCGTCTTCGATATAGCTATCCTCATTTCCTGATAATACTATCTGAATTGACTTTGTGATTGTTTTAGTGTTTGGATTATATTTGCTGATCATCCATATCTTCGTTCCATCAGCTATTTTTCTCTCAACTGAAACAAACATTTTACTATACGCTTTCTCAAAATTAAATCCAACTCTCAGTTCAAGATAATCCTCTGGAAGAGTCTTATACTTTCCTAAAGGGCTATATTTAAAATAATCTCCATCACTTGGCCAGACATCATCGATTTCAAAACCTTCTATATTTCTTAAAATATTATTTGTGCGATAGGTTTTCTCTGTCTCCTGGTAGATTTCATCAAAAATATTTTTAGGTTGATGGATAAAAAAGTAGAAACAGGATGATATGATTATCACGAATAAGGTTACTAAACCGAGAATTTTCTTCATGTTATCACCAATTCTCCCACTGGGTTTCAATCTTGACATCGCCATAGTTGCTTGGCGAGTACTTACTGTCATAAATGGAGCACCAATCTTTTAAAACTTTCTGGTTGACGATTTCGTCGTAATGTTTGTCTAAATCTTCTTTGGTTATGTTATATTTTTTTAAATAGTCTCTTATTTTTTCTTCATCTTTGAGGTACTCTCCAGCCTTTCTTGGTTCCTCTAAAATCGCAAGTTCTTTCTCTATAGTTTTACTTTTAATATTGTAATAACTGAAATACCACAAAGAAAACTTCGAGTTTACTTTCCATTCAAACCAAATAAACATTCCTTTGTTTATACTATCGAAATTAAACTCTATTTCAGTCTCGGAATAATTTTCAGGAAGATAATTATCAATGTAAATTACCTTGGGAGTATACTTTCCTGTTCCCTGCATATCTTTATCATATTTTTCATACTTATGTACTTCAACATCTTTCAACTGGTTAAAAACATTGTTTCCAAGATAAGTCTTCTCCGTTTCTTGGTAAATTTCATCAAAAATGTTTTTAGGTTGATGGATAAAAAAGTAGAAACAGGATGATACAATTATCACGAATAAGGCTACTAAACCGAGAATTTTCTTCATGTTATCACCAATTCTCCCACTGGGTTTCGACTTTCACCTCACCATAGTTGCTTGGCGAGTATTTGCTGTCATAAATAGTACACCAGTCTTTTAAGACTTTCTGGTTGACGATTTCGTCGTAATAAGAATCCAAATCCTTAGCTGTAATACCATACTGCTCTAAGTATGATTTCACTTGCGCTTCGTCTTCGATATAAGTTTCCGTATCTGCTTTCTTTAAAACTACTCTCACAGATTTTTTTAAAGTACGGTCTTGATAAGTATATTTATTCCATATCCTGACTCTCGTGTTTAGTCCTACTTGCCTCTCGAATGAAACGGAGCTTAATTGAGATGTATATTCAAAATTAAACCCAATTTCTATCTCAGAATAATCTGACGGAGTTTTCTCTTTGTTGTATAATCCAAACGGAGTGTACAAAATATTGGGGTCATCACTTGGCCAATCCGGTCTGATTTTAAACCCATCTATGTTTCTTAAAATATTATTTGTATGATATGTCTTCTCCGTCTCCTGGTAGATTTCATCAAAAATATTTTTAGGTTGTTTAGGAAAAAAGTAAAAACAAACTGATACAAGTAATACAATTATTGTTAAAACACCTAGTATTTTCTTCATGCTATCACCAATTCTCCCACTGGGTTTCGACTTTCACCTCGCCATAGTTGCTTGGTGAGTACTTACTGTCATAAATCGAGCACCAATCTTTCAGGACTTTCTGATTTACGATTTCGTCGTAGTCCTTCTCTAATTCTTCTTTGGTTATGTTGTATTTTCTTAAATATTCTCTTACTTTTTCTTCATCATCAATAAATTGACCTGGTTGCCTTGGCTCTTCAAAAATCGCAAGTTCCTTTTTGAGTACTTTCTTTTTTATATTATAGTGTGCCGAATACCATAGGGTAATATTCGAATTAGTCTTTCTTTCAAAACGAATCGTCATCCCTTTAATACCTTCTTCAAAATTAAAGCTAATTTTAATTTTAGAATAATTACTAGCAGTCGTTTTGTTGTCGTAAACTCCAAACGGATTATTAGATATATTTGGGTCATCACTTGGCCAGACATCATCGATTTCAAAACCTTCTATATTTCTTAAAATATTATTTGTGCGATAGGTTTTCTCTGTTTCCTGATAGATTTCATCAAAAATGTTTTTAGGTTGCCTAGTAAAAAAGTAGAAACAGGATAATACAATTAGTGCAAATAACGCTATTAGACCTAAAATTTTTTTCATCATCATCCTCCTACTCCGCCACAGCTTCTAAACGATTTAAAAATTTTGACACACCTTTATAATTACTTTCAATATACGATTTAATGGCATCTTCCCCTTTTTCCATAATCTCTAATGGGAGGATACTGGAGTAAATAGTACTTCTAACCTGCTTCCAATCTTTATTTTTTAAGAATTCTCTTTCTCTAAGAGTCGAATCCTTTTGAAGGTCAGCATAATAGGAAGATATGGCTTGGTCATAGGATTGCCCCTTTTGCATACGACCAATAAGATTGACCGAATCGAGGTCTGCCTTGTAATCATCCTCACCAATGCTTGGTTTTTTATCCGTAGCGTTTTTAGTCGTGTCTCCCTCCCAGCCTGAAAGATCCTTGACACGCTCTCTACCGCCATAGATATCAGCTAACTGAACTTGATTAGGATTCAGATGAGTAGCCATGGTAATGGACTGGTGGGTAAAGTCTGCGTGACCTGTCACCAATTCTCCCACTGGGTTTCGACTTTCACATCGCCATAATTGCTTGGCGAGTACTTACTGTCATAAATCGAGCACCAATCTTTCAAGACTTTCTGGTTAACGATTTCGTCATAGTCTTTCTCTAATTCTTCTTTAGAAATATTATATTTTCTGAGATATTCTCTTATTTTTTCTTCATCCTCTAGATATTGACCTGGTTGCCTTGGTTCTTCAAAAATCGCAATCTCCTTTTGAAGGACTTTCTTTTTTATATTATAGTGAGCCGAATACCATAGGGTAATATCCGAATTAATCCTTTTTTCAAAAAGAATCGTCATTCCTTTAATACCTGAACCAAAGTTAAATCCAATACTTATGTCTTTATAACCTTCAGGATGAGTTTGATACTTCCCTGAAGGGGTGTATGCAAAATATTCTCCATCATTAGGCCAACCTGGACTAATTTTAAACCCATCTATGTTTCTTAAAATATTATTTGTACGATAGGTCTTCTCCGTTTCTTGGTAGATTTCATCAAAAATATTTTTAGGTTGATGGATAAAAAAGTAGAAACAGGATGATATGATTATTGCAACTAAAGCTAATATACTCAGTGTTTTCTTCATTAACTTTTCCTCCTAGTCTACCAAGGCTTCTAAGCGATTTAAAAATGTGGATACTTCTGGGTATTCTTCCTCAATATACTCTTTAATAGAAACCTCACCTTTTTTTAGTATATCCGCCGGTACTAGGCTAGAATAGATAGTACCTCTTACCTTTTTCCAATCCTTATTTTTCAAGAATTCTCTTTCTCTCTGAGAAGAGTCTTTTTGAAGGTCAGCATAATAAGAAGTTATAGCTTGGTCATAGGATTGCCCCTTTTGCATACGGCTGATAAGGTTGACCGAGTCTAGGTCTGCCTTGTAGTCATCCTCGCCAATACTTGGCTTCATATCGTTTGCATTAAAGGTCGTGTCTCCCTCCCACCCTGAAAGATCCTTGACATGCTCTCTACCGCCATAGATGTCGGATAACTGAACTTGATTAGGATTAAGATGAGTCGCCATAGTGATGGACTGGTGGGTAAAGTCTGCGTGACCTGCTCCATTGTTAGAGTAGGCCTTCAGTTTGCTATCCCAAAATTGGTCAAAGTTACCCGTATCACCATAAATCCCTTCATAAGTACTTTTATAGGAATCATAATGGTTAGTTCCATTTTTTCGATCATATTTCTTAATTTGATCTATATTATCAGATTTCCCACCCGCCATCTCATGCTGCAATCTAAGATTATAATACAGTTCTTTGGCCTTTTCTTCTTTCAATCCCAGTTCTTGATAAATTTCAAGAATTGGTTTTAAAGTTCTCAATTTTTGGCCTGTCTGCGGATCGCTCACAAATTCTTTATAAAAATAATGCCCCAATCCACCTGCTGTTTCGTTCCACTTAAAGTCATCATAGTTGGCCGCACCGACGACTCGCAAAAAGATATAGTCACGAAACTCTTGACTAGAGGTTGGAAACTTCTTGTCTATCCCCTGCTTGATGGTCAAGAGCTGTTGGGCTGTCTCGGCATCAAAGCCGTATTCTGCCATCATGGTTTGGACAAAGGCCTTCTCTTGACGACTGAGTTTCATATCCTTTGTGTCAGAATAGGCAGTCAGGTAGTTGGCCCAAGTCAGGTCAGATGGAATTTTAAAGCTCCCTGTCTTTGCATCCCAACTATTTTCAATCTGGGCCAGTCCGCGACTCAGTTGCACATCGATACTGTCTAGTTCATCGAAAAGCCCTCCTGAGTAGCTATCATAGGCGCGCAGGTCTCTCAAAATCGTTTCATAGACGCGTTTATTGGCGTGATGTCCTCGCATGAGTTCCACATTACTGCGTCTCAATCTTCCCTTTTCTTCACTATCCATGGTCAAGCTAGAAAGGAATTGGTTGACTTCATCTAGATAAGCAATCATTTGCTCTTCCTGACGGATCTTATCAAGTAGATCATCCTCCCGCCAACTCTTGCTGTCGACCATCGTTTGGTAGTCTTCTGGCAATTTCTTGATAGCTTGAGAGAAGGTTTCCGTATAGAGCTGTCCCCCTTTGCTCAAGGGTAATAAGACACTTGCAAAAAAACTTCTAGCCGAATTATAAGCATCGCCCTTTAGACTCTCTGTATCCTCTGAAAACTTTTGAATGGCTGATTGCAAGTCTTGATAAGCCTCCACCTGAGATTGGCACATGGTCGCTACACTCGAACTTTGTAGTTGTGATTGTTCTAAGTACATATCAATGCCCATGTCGTTTTTCCTCCTCTCTTTCTAGTTCTTTGCGTCTTTCATAGTAGACCTCATCCAAGTCTCCCTCTAATCGGAACTTTTCTTTTTTCAAATCATCCATGCGGTAGCTGAGCTTCTCAAGAATTTGGTTTTTAAGTTGGTTTCTTTGTAGGAGCGTTTCTTCCAACTGTCCTGCATATCGGCTCTGATAGGCCGCCTCCCACAAATCATTTTGATAACGGTGACTAGCTCTATCATACCCTTCAAAGGTTTCTATCAGTTCTTTGGTGCGATATTTCTCTTTTCCATTGTCTTCTAGCTGGTACAAGAGTTCTCGCTCTCTTTTCTTCAACTCATCCAACTTGCTCATGCATGACTCCTAAAACCATTGGCACCCGCTTCATCTAACGCCTCAAAATCACTCGCTATAGAGTGCAGTCGTTCTGAAGTCAGGGTAACGGCTGCCGAAATCTGACTAGCTAGATTTTGAGACTTTGTCAGACATTGATGGGCTTTGTTATTCCCTTGAAGGGTCGTTCGATCATCTTGACTAGCCACAGCAATTGCTGTTAACGATTGACAAGCATTTTTCAGATGACTCGCATATGTTTGCGCAATATTTAGATCACTTTTTACTGTTGACATGACTGTTCTATCCTTTTTCTTAATCCCTTGTGATAGGTTTACTTTATTTAGCTATATAGACCTATTATACCATGTTTTGAATGCAAGCCCTAATTTATTCTATATTTAGATAATAAAATAGTTTTATATCTAAAAAGCTACCTAATTAGACTAGCTTCATTATCAAGCTATGCTCAATTGAACTCGGCCTAAGCACTTGGCAAAAAAGATAAAATCTCCTAGAAACTGAAGTTTCTTCGTCAATTTTCCTATTTTTGCTTTGTGCTTTTGACGGCCTTTGTATCTTGTTAATTGAACACGGACTAAGCAAGCAGATAAAAACAAAAAGCCCTCTGAAAATCAGAGAGCTCCAGTCTTGCTGGATAAAACGTTTATAGACTAGGCGACAAGCCGAAGATTGTACTGATGGTACATCGAGGCGAAGCCAACGCAGTATAGAAACGTTTTAAACGCAAGATTAGCGACGAAGTCCTAGAGAGTTGATCAACTCACGGTAACGGTTAACGTCGTTTTTACGCAAGTATGCAAGCAAGTTACGACGGCGACCGATTTTCTTCATCAATCCACGGTAAGTAGCGTGGTCTTTTTTGTGTTGTTTGATGTGTTCGTTAAGGTGGTTGATTTCCCAAGTAAGGACAGCAACTTGAACCTCTACTGAACCTGTATCACCTTCGTGACGTGCATATTGTGCGATGATTTCATTTTTTTTCTCTTTTGAGATTGCCATGATATTTCTCCTTTTTATTTGGCTTCATCCGAGTGACAGGTTGGCATGCCTGCAACCAAGAAGAAGTTATTTGTCTTTACGACAGTTCTTATTCTACCAAGAAGCAGAGACTTTGTCAACTGATTTACTTTTTAAAAACTTGATCTACTCTACTGATTTCAGGGCTTCAAGCATATCCACCTTTCTCAAGTGGTGATTGACAAAGAAACCCAGTAAGGCTAAAATCACAGTCACTGCTACGATTGGAAGAGCATAGACTTCCCAGCTGACTCGTGGATAAAAAAGTATGGTGGCAGGTGAGATCATTTGAATCAAAAATTGATGTAAATAGTAGCCGGCTACCAAACCGAGAACAATCCCCACAAAGGATAGCACCATGGTCTCGCGGTAGATATAGAGGGTCACTTCTTTATTGTGGAAACCGAGAACCTTGATAGTCGAAAGTTCACGGATACGTTCTGCCACATTGATATTAGTGAGATTGTAAAGAATGACAATGGCTAGCAAGACAGAAACAAGGACAAGGATTGCCATGGTTTTATTGAGAGAATTGGCTACAGATTCAAAAAGGTGGATAGCCGTTGCATTTTGGACCACCCCAGAAACAGCAGTTTTTTTCATAAAGACCGCAGCTTCTTTCTCCGTATTGGATGGTGTTGGCTCTTTTAATTTTACTAGGTAGGTATTATCTTTCGGACTGGTACCGTAGACTTGTTCGTATGTCGCTCGGTTGAGATAAACAAAGTGTCCAACATAGTTTTCAGAAATAGCCGATACCTTGATTTCTTTCCCATCAAGCTCCAGCTTGTCTCCAACCGTAATACCTTCTAGTTGAGCTAATTTTTGACTCACGACTGCTCCATCTGTGACCTGCACCTCTTGGCCATTTTCCTCTAATGCGATAAAGGGTTTGAAATTTTCTCGGCTTGTGACCATTATGGTGATAGTCTGAAGTCCTGCTTTTCCTTTGAAATCTTTTTCAATGGATTTAGAATAGATTTTTTGATAATCATGGATAGGCTCAGCTTGCAAGGCACTTTCTAGGTCTGCTTTTTCTTGCTCCGTTACACTGCTCTTTTCCGCTACAATCATCTGGTATTGCTGGATTTGTTCAAATTGACGCTCGACAACTCCTCCAACAGAAAACTGAATGCCAAGACCTGCAAATAGGAGAGCAACCGAACCTGCAACTCCAAAAATGGTCATCAACATCCGTTGCTTATAACGGAAAATATTTCGCGCCGTAACCTTATGAGTGAAGCTCAAACGACTCCAAATAAAGCTCAAGCGTTCCAGCAAAATCTTTGATCCTTTAACGGGAGGTTTGGGCAGCAAAAGTTGGGCTGCTTCATCGTGCAATTCCCTCCGTGCCACTAGATAAGCTGGCAAGACACTGGATACCCAACTTAAGGCCAGGGCAAGAAGGCTATAAGACCAGTAGAAATACTCCTGACTTTTCCCAACGACCATTCCAGCTGTTATAACATCCGAAATCACGCCTGCAAGGAGATAATGTCCTAGAAGCGTTCCTAAAACAGTTCCCACAGTTCCTGCAAGAAAACCATAGAGGACAAACTTGGCAACAATATCTTTATTCTTGTAACCTAGGGCCTTGAAAATACCAGCATTGGTACGCTCTTCATCCACAAAGCGAGTCATAGTTGTAAAGGTTACCATTGCAGCGACCATATAAAGCACCACGGGAAAGATATTCCCAACAGAACGAATACTTGCTGAAGCGTTACTGTACATGAGATAGCCTTGACCACCTGGCATGGTTTGGCGGTTGTATACATGGTAAGTAGGCTCTGCCAGTTCATCAAGCTCTTTCTGGCGTTGTTCAAGCTTCTCTTTTTCCTTGGCTAGATTACTCTCTGTTTGAGACATTTTTTCTTTTTCTGTAGCCAATTCTTCCTTAGCTTTTGTCAATTGCTCCTTGGCTTGACTCTTTTGAGGCTCAGGCAAAGCGGTCACTTGTTCTTCTTGCGTTTTCAATCGACTTTCAGCCTGTTCTAACTGACTCTTGCCTTTTTGAAGGTTACCTTCAGCTGTTTGGAGCTGCTCTTTTCCATCATCCAAGCTCTTTTGCCCATTTGCTTTGATACTTGCCAATCTTTTTTGACCATTATCGGCAAGCAAGTTTTGTAAGTCTTCCTGATGTTGATCTCGTTTGCTTCTATAGTCTGATGAAAAAGCATCCAAATTTTTTAAATCATCATAGCGCACACGCGCAATGCTATAAACATCTGAGTCAAACTGACTGGGTAAAATCACTCCATAGCCAGCCAAGCTTCCATTTCCACTACTAGCCCCTCCCAAGTCTTCTTGAAAAAGCATCTCACCCGACTGAACAAATCCAGTAATGGTGAAAGATTGGGATTTTATGACGGGCTTCCCTTCTTCTTTCTTGCTAAAGATGATAGTCTGCCCAATCTGATAGCGGTCTTTCCAGAAATCTGCCAAGGAAATTTCCCCATCAGCCTCTGGAAGTCGCCCTTCTGTCACTTGAAAAGTTGAAATTCCCTCTGGCTTAGAATAAAGTCGAATTGCTTCTTCACTATTTTCAACGGTTAGGTCTGCCATATAGCCAAACTCAACACTTGCTCCTTGAAGGGTCTTTAGTTCGTCTTGATCCTTTTTATCCAAGCCATAATCAGCTATCACTGCCAGATCCAAGGTATTTGCTTTACGGAGATAATCTTCTGCCGTACGTTCCATGTTTGGACTGGCCACTTTGAGACCAACTAGAGCTAAAGACCCCAGCATCATCAAGGTCAAGATAGATAAAAAGCGTCCCTTGGAAGCAGTCACCGACTGGAGCAAGTCTTTTCGGTATGTTTTTTTCATGCTAATACTCCAATGTATCGATAGCCTGTGGATGCTCATTGATTGTTACTCTCATAACAGTGGCATCACGCATGTGAATCACCCGATCTGCGATAGGAGCTAGCGAACTATTGTGAGTTACGATAATCACCGTCGCTCCCTTTTGACGAGACATGTCTTGGAGAATCTTCAAGACTTGCTTGCCTGTCTGATAATCCAAGGCTCCAGTCGGTTCATCACAAAGGAGGATTTTAGGATTTTTGGCTACTGCGCGTGCAATGGAGACTCGCTGTTGCTCCCCTCCAGAAAGTTGGGCTGGAAAGTTATTGAGACGATGAGCCAGACCTACATCTGTCAAAACCTGTTCAGGATTCAAGGCATCTGTCACAATTTCTGATGCCAACTCCACATTTTCCTTAGCTGTCAGATTGGAAACTAGATTATAAAACTGAAAAACAAAACCGACATCATTGCGGCGGTAATTGGTTCTCTGGTGGGAATTGTAGTCTGCAATATTGGCACCATCAATCCAGATTTCCCCCTCGTCATTGGTATCCATTCCCCCAAGAAGATTAAGAACCGTTGACTTGCCTGCACCAGACGCACCTAGAATAATCACCAATTCACCCTTTTCAATCTCAAAATTCACATCGCGATTGGCCACAATCTCCGTGTCCCCAACCTGATAACGCTTGTAGCTGTGTTTCATCTCAATATAAGCCATCGTCCTTCTCTCTTTCTTACAAACAAGTCACTCTTTACTATCATTATAACGCTTTTTCGAAGAGTTGGATACTAGAATAAAAAGAAAAACCTAGGTATTCCTAGGCTTTCTTTTTACAAATTATTTTCCAAGGTAGTATTCAGAAACTACGTTCAATTTTTCGTCGAATTCGAATACCAATGGTGGGAAGTTAGGGATTTCCACATCCATGATTTCGTCATCTGACAAACCTTTGATGTGTTTTACAAGGGCACGGATTGAGTTACCGTGAGCTCCTACGAATACGTTTTTACCATCTTTAAGAGCTGGAGCGATTTTATCTTCCCAGAATGGAAGGGCACGTTCCAAAGTCACTTTCAAGTTTTCAGCATCTGGAATAACTGAGTCGTCAAGTGAAGCGTAACGACGGTCAGTGTGAGCTGAATGCTCATCATCACGATCCATGTTTGGAGGCAATACATCGTATGAACGACGCCAGATGTGAACTTGCTCATCACCAAATTGTTCAGCAGCTTCAGCTTTGTTTTTACCAGTCAAACCACCGTAGTGACGTTCGTTCAAGCGCCATGATTTTTCAACTGGAACCCACAATTGGTCAGAAGCTTCAAGAGCCAAGTTAGTTGTTTTAATCGCACGTTTCAATACTGAAGTGTAAGCTTGGTCAAATTCGATACCAGCTTCTTTGATCAATTTACCAGCGTCAATCGCTTGTTGTGTACCTTTTTCAGACAAATCAACATCAGCCCAACCAGTGAAAAGGTTAGCTTTGTTCCATTCAGACTCACCGTGGCGAGCAAAAACCAATTTTACCATTAGATGGATTCTCCTTTAAATTTTCCGAGGTTTCCCCTCGTTTATCTATTCTATTTTACACAATTTTTCACAAAAAAGCTAGTTAAAATCGACAAGTTCTGATAGTCAGGAAGTAAAGTCCTCTCATACTGATTAGGAACTTCTATAATTCATTACTTTTTATTTGCAAAAATAGAGGTTCTAAAATCATTTGTTTGGTCAAGATAGGCCTTAAACACTGCTCTCTTAAGTTTATGAACGGCACTGTCAGTTTCTGGGTTATAGTCACTCCAACGCGTACCTTCCGCATCCTGTAAAACAGCTTGGTCCATGAGTTCTTGCAACTCATTTACTCTTTGAATGGTTTTCGTGGCATTGCTCATCCATGATTGCGTCGGATCTTTAAAAGTAACTTTAGTCAAATGATCAAACTGAGCAACGCGCTCTTGATACATAGCTTTTTTGAAGGCTGCCCAAGATGAATACTGACCACCAAATAGCTTTTCTAAAACAAGCTTATCTGTCACTAATCCTTGCTTTTTACCGTAGAGGTTGATTGTTTGACCATTTTGTTTAGCAATTTCTTCATATTGGTTGGAAATATATGGGACCATACCATCTTTAAATCCTTTAGCAGCTAAGAGTTCATAAGCTATCCGGCGTCCCATAAGATCTCCAGGAGTTCCTTTCTCACTGCTCAATGCTGAAAAGATTGGTGCAAAAAGTTTAATCGTAAAGTAGCCATTTCTCTCATAAGTGCCAGCCTGATACTCACGAGCCGAAAGAATATTATTGTCAATCAAACTCTCAAAGCTAGTCAATTTTTGGGCTTCTTCTTCAGTCAAATCTTTCACAACATTAGTAGCATAAACATCATTTCCGTCTGCTGGATCTGTTAGATAGTGGTTCTCAATTTTTCTAAGAGCTTCCATTTTCTGAGAAACATTCAGTTTCTTAACGATCGATTGCCCTTCAAGATATTCCAACAGATAGATGAGGTCAAACATATTATGAGCGTATTTCTGGAGATCGGATGCATCTTTGAATCGTTCCGTCGGATCTAAGACTTGTAGACGGGATCCTTCCATGCTATCTGATTTTGAATGTTTCAAGATTGAGTTAATGGTAATGGTTGCATCATTTGGATGATCTGGCGCTTGTAATAAGCCTTTAGCAAAGAACTCAGGACCAAGACCACTTCTTCTACCATAGCCACCAAGATAGATATCCTGATCTGAATCATGGGTCATCTCATGGGTATACGTAATAGCGCCATCCTTATCCAACATACGGTAAGACATATAATAGACACCATCTCCTGTTGCGTATGCACCGTGATGATTATGAACTACCTTGTTACCAACTGGTCCAAAGAAATGTTGCATTGCAGGATTTGAATTCTCAAAGTCTGCGATTGTTGAAGCCTTTCCTTCAGTATGATCATCACCAAACTTATAGGCATCATAAAGCAGGATCGTACGATAGAGTTTTTCACGTGACTGTTTATCCAAAATACGATACCAATAATCGTAATGATCTCGCTGACGCTTGGCTGTTTCACGCGCATTATCTTCAACAAACTTATTGAGTTCATCTCCAGCCTTATAGTCGCTGTTGCGGTAGCGATCGTAAGCGCCAAATCCTAGGCTAGACAAGGTTGAGATGACAAATACAGATCTTTCTGGCAAGGTAAGGAGAGGCAAGACCATATTGCGGTATTTCCAAGTACTACTAGTAATTCGGTCATAAACACCGATAGAATACTTAGTCCCTGCTTGCTCTTGCTTGGCTTTGACCTCTGCAATAGTGGATTTTTCTTCGACAATGAAAGCTTTGGTCTGTTTTTTAAACCAATCATTGTTGCTAGTGTTTGGTAAAAAGACTTTTCGGTAATTTTCTAGCGTGCTAAACAAATCTGTCGTTCCATGATGGCTGGCAAGACTGATACCATAAGTATCAACGTTGTTCTTAGCAAGCAGATTATTAAATCCTGATTTCCCTAACTCAATCAAAGTATCTAACGGAGATGCATTTCCTTTTCCAAAGAAATCAAGGTGATACAAGACCAGGTCTTTAATATTAACCTGACCATAGCTAAAGTTATACCAACGCTCTAAGTAGCTCATGCCAAGAAGCAAGGCTTCCTTGTTGCGCTTGATTTTATCTACGATGTAACCTGTCATTACTTGATTGTTTTCCACTAGACCAGCATCCGCTGACAAGAGTTTTCTCAGACTGTCTTCTAGATGCTCCTTCGTTTTAGCAAACTGCTCTTCTAGATAGAGCTCGGTTTGCTTCACTTTTGGTGAAATACCAAGTGTGTTTCTAATAGCATCTGAATGATAATTTACCTTCTTCAATTCTGGTAAGACTTGCTGGATAATCGTTTCTTGATTATACAGGAATTGGTTTGGTGTATAGAGAAGCCCCGTATCTCCTAGACTATATTCTGCTAACTTAGCAAAATCAGTCTGGTACTTGAGCTGGAATGTTTCAGAGGAATGATCCTGGTAATGGAGCAAGAGTTTGTTTGCAGTCTGTTTGTTGGAAACAATATCTGTGATGACTTGGTCATCCTTCATCATGACTGCTGACAAGAGTGCTTTTTTATATAAAAGACTGTTCTCATTGACCAGGTTCCCGTATTTGACGACGGTTGCCTTGTTGTAGAAAGGTAGCAATTTTTCAATGTTTTTATAAGCCAAGGCGCGCTGAGCTTGATAATGATTCACCTTAGAAAAATCACTTTCTTTACTACCACTTGTTGAAAGGGGCTCCACTGTTGGAGGAGTGAAAGGAGTGATTTCTGCTTTTTTATTAGTCACTTCAGAAGCATCTAAAATTGTTCCTCTTTCTACAAATGATTCCTTGCTGACGACTTCTTCCCTGACCAAGGTGACATTGTAGACTCTATTAGCTTTGTTGCTGAATGTATTAGCCACCTTCATTTCATTATAGTGGTAACCGGTAATAGCATTTCCGTTGGTTACATTGACATCGCTTAGTACATTGGTCAATCTTCCTGCATGCTGTTCCTCATTCGTCTTTCGATCCCACAAATATCCAGCCACACCTGCAACTCTACCAAAGTGCTTGACATTGTTGATATCACCTTCAGCATAGCTATCCTGTATATGCGCATCTTGGTCTACTAGACCTGCTAGCCCACCAACAGTCTGATCTGAACTATTCGTGTTGGAGGAAATGGCTACTGTCGCTTTTGACTTAGTCAGTGAAGCTCTGCCTCCTGTCAAATGACCGACCAAACCACCAATATTGTATGCAGCAGTCGTTTCGTAGGTATTAACAATTCTTCCCTTAAAACTGCTCTCTGTGATGCTTGATTGGTCTGCCTTAGCCAACAAACCACCGATACCACGTTCCCCAGCCAGAACACCATCGACATGAACTTGCTTAATCTTTGTGTTATCCGTAGCTTCATTTGCCAGTGAACCGATATCATCTTTACCTGAAATAGCGACATTTTTTAGGCTCAACTTTTCTACTATGGCCCCTCTCAAGCTTTCAAAAAGAGGCTTTTTCAAGTTGTAAATAGCATAATGCTTGCCATCCTTTTCACCAATCAACTGACCAGTAAAGGTGCCCCTGATGTAAGATCTGTCATCAGGTCCCAACTCCACTTCGTTGGCATTCAAGCTAGCCGCTAAATGATAGGTTCCAGAGAGATTCTTGTTGATTGCTTTAACCAGGTTGCTAAAGGAAGTGAAAGTTGTTGTTTCTTCTGTGGCCTTTTTTGCGAGATAGAAGGTGAAATTATCGACATATTTATTTTCTAGCTCTTGCTGGAGTTTCTCAGCTTTGGCTATGATTTTATAAACGGATTGTCCATTTTTTATTTCTGCAGTTATTGAAGCGACAGGTAGATAGACATCTTTGAATGACGACGATTTTGCCTTAACAAAGTAAGTGTCTATATTACTTGGAACACTGTCTAAAGAAACATGTTGTTTGTAAGTACCATTGGTCTGACTATATAACTCCAGATCAGAAACATTTCTTAATTCAAGTGTTTTTTCTGGATCTTTTTCTTTTGGTTTTTCAGCCGGATTTTCTGGTTTTGCTTGCTCAATATTGCCAGTATATTCTGGAAGAGGGGCAATTTGTTCGGGTTCAACAATCGCTCCGGATTGGGTACCTGTATAAGATGGTTTCGATGGTACCTGTTCTGGTTCGACGATAGCTCCAGATTGAATGCCAGTATATTCTGGTTTTTCGACCGTCTCAGGGGCTACAACAGCTCCCGATTGCTCGCCTTTATATTCTGGCAAGGAAGGCTGAGTCTCCGGTTCGACGATGGCACCAGCTTGAGTTCCCTTGTACTCTGGTTGTGGAGCCACTTGCTCTGGTTCAACAACCGCTCCGGACTGGGTACCTGTATAAGATGGTTTCGATGGTACCTGTTCTGGTTCGACGATAGCTCCAGATTGAATGCCAGTATATTCTGGTTTTTCATTTGTCTCAGGGGCAACTATTGCATCAGATTGCTCACCTTTATATTCTGGCAAGGAAGGCTGAGTCTCCGGTTCGACGATGGCACCAGCTTGAGTTCCCTTGTACTCTGGTTGTGGAGCCACTTGCTCTGGTTCAACAACCGCTCCGGACTCGATACCTGTATAGGATGGCTTATCAGCCGTTTCTGGTTCGACGATGGCTCCAGATTGAATGCCTGTATATTCTGGTTTTTCAGTTGTCTCAGGGGCAACTATTGCACCAGATTGCTCACCTTTATATTCTGGTAAGGAAGCATGGGTCTCTGGTTCGACGATAGCACCAGCTTGAGTTCCCTGATATTCAGGTAGCGGAGCTACTTTCTCGGATTCGACTATTGCTCCAGACTGAGTGCCTGTATAGGATGGTTTATCAGCCGTTTCTGGTTCTACCAAAGCCCCTGATTGAGCACCTCCAACCTCTGGTTCCTGCTTTTCAGGTTCAACAATCGCACCAGCTTGAGTTCCCTTGTACTCTGGTTGTGGAGCTACTTTCTCGGGTTCGACTATTGCTCCAGACTGAGTTCCTGTATAGGCTGGTTTATCAGTTTTCTCAGGGGCTACAACAGCTCCAGATTGCTCACCTTTATATTCTGGTAAGGAAGCATGGGTCTCTGGCTCACCTTTTCTTGCAGACTGGGGTGCTTCACTCGGAGCAACTGCCTTCTTAGTCCCCTTCTCTACTATACGTGGTAAGGCTTCTTCTACCTTAGTCGAGAGAACTTCTCGGGAAATTTCTTGATTTTCAACAGTGAAGATGCGAATAAGTTCAATCTTCTTCCCAGCACGACCTTCTTGTTTGACACGAATGGTTCCCTCAATTAAATCTGGATTCTCTTGAACCACTTCAGCAAAGTCTAGCTTGGTTTCAATCTCTTGATCTTTGTATAAGAGCTCTGGTTTATTTAAACGACCAGCCAAGACTTCGTCATGAGGATCCACACTAGCAATACCAGACGGCTTTTGATTGGGTGAATCTTTAGAAGGGATTGGCTTGTCAGCAGGGCTTGTTGGAGACGGATTTTTCCGCTCATCTCTTACATTTTGCCCACCTTCATTGGACTGGAAATGAGGGTGAACCGTATCGTCTAGTTTCTGATCTCTAGCAACAGTTTCTAACTGATTAATTTTCTTGTCTTGCTTAATATAGCCTAGATAGGTATAACCTGACAGGACTCTTGGCAGAGGCAGACTATCTCCTTGGGATAATTGATATTCTTGATTGTATTGTAGCAAAAGCTGATTTTCAATAGCCTGAACCGAAGAGACCAAACCGCTCCCCACGCCTGTTATCAAAACAACCTTCAACAATGCTTTCTTATTGCCTTTCTTTCTCGAAACAGCAAAAATGAGGAGTCCAATCGAAGCGAGGGCTCCACCAGTAAGGACGGTAACCAGATTATTGTGCTCACCGGTATTAGGCAACTGACCTAGTTGGGCTTTCTCATCCATACGGTAGACTAGATAATAGGTACTCTCACTATCTTCAGCAATATTAGGAAAATCCTTTACAATCAAGTCCTTCTCATGACTACTCAGTTCTGTATCCGTCACGTATTTGTAGTGAACAGATACATTTTCTTGAGCAAATACGGTCCCACCGCTAGCAATAGACACAAAAAATAAACTAGAAATTGAAGCAGACACAAGACCAATCGCTAACTTTCGTAAGGAAAAACGATGCTGCTTCTCTCCAAAAAACTTTTTCATTCTATATCCTCTCTATTATTTTATCCCTTTCAAAATAGAAGAAGCATTTTGCTTCCTCACTATGATAAACTTACAAGAAACAAAAATACTTCTATATATATTTTGATATATTTAATCTACAACCATCATTATACTATAAAAAGAGTTCCTTGTCTCAAATAAATGCTTTAGATTTTACGAATGAAATAGCTTATTTATCCTGTAAGATTTTCCGTCAATTGGTAACAAAAAAATAAGGCTAACCGTCTTCATACTGTAATAAGTATTTCTAACAAATAGTCAATTCGTCCCATCTCAATTCGAAAGATATGATTCTTCAATTTCAAATTTTTTCAAAATTTCAAAGTATAGGAATTGCCAATAATTGTCATAATTTCTCCTATCTAGTCCACGAATGGGATTAATCCAACAGAACTACCTACGATAAACAATACAGACAGTGCAGGAGTCACACGCTCATCGCCCTTGAAATACACAATAGCCACAATTCTTAAAACTAAAATAGTAACTTTCATCAATCATGAAATCATTGAAAAATCGTCAACGCTCTTCAATTACCCTATTCTAACTCCAAATCAGAAGCGACCAATAATCTCATCAAACTTATCAAACGAAATTCCTTTGGTTTTCGAAACTTTGAAAACTTCAAAAAACGATTTTTATCGCTCTGAACATCAAAAAAGAAAGGACGAAATTTGTCCTTTCTCTATCTTAGCTTTTCTTTAATCCACTACTACTGACAAAGAACCAATTTTAGAGTTTCTCCATTTACTCTAGTTGACAAAAACTCTATTTATAGTTCAACTTTAAATTTTTTGAGGCTTCCTAAAAATAATGAAGCACCAACAATAATGACGATTCCCCCTATCCATCCTAAGAATGGAACCAATGCAAGTGCAGAGCCAACAATTAATAAGACTGAGGGTGCAATAGAAATTCTATTATCATCTTTATAGTATATTAGTGAGAGAATACCTAGAATTAAAATTCCAATTTTTACTAAACTAAAAATAATAAAAATAATTCCTAAGATGACACCAACAACTTCTTCATCATCAAATATAGAGGCAATCATAATTATAATAATTGGCAAAATGGTTAGGATAGTTCCTGTAACTAAACCAATGATACCATCTAATTGAGCAAGTGTTTTCTTTTTCATCAATATTTCCTTTTCATTAAAAATTAATATTATACATTAATTTTGTTTAATATTATCTTTTATATCAAACTAAAATACACACACAGAAAACTTTTTTAATCTATAATTCGATTATTTCTCTTCAAATCCTTCTGCGACTGCGTCCGCAAAGTTTTCTTCTACGATGCTTGCACAGTGGTCACAGATGACTGCGTGGTAGCTTCGTTCTGCTGTCGTTGGGTCGATACGACGGCAACGGTCACATACATCACCTGCAGCGCGTTCTACTGTGAAGGCCACATCTTCGAAGCTAACAGCAGCTTCTGGAGCTGGTCCTTCTGCGATGGTCAATTCAGACACGATCAAAAGTTGAGCTACATTACTGTTTACTGCTTCGAGTAGAGTTTTCACCACTTCGTTTGGATAAACTGTCAAGTGTGCTTCAAGTGATTTACCGATAACTTTGGCATTACGCGCTTCTTCCAAGGCTTTTTGAGCTTGTCCACGGAAGTCCATGAAGGCAGCCCATGTATCCAAGATTTCTTCTTGGTTAGCAAAAGTTTGTGCTTCTGGCAATTCTGACAATTGAACGAAGTCTTCTGTTTCAAACTCAAGGTATGACCAGATTTCCTCTGCTGTATGAGGAAGAATTGGTGTCAAGAGTTTGGTGATTTTCACAAGAATGTCATAGAAGACAGTCTGCATTTGACGGCGTTCCAGTGATTTTGCACCTTCGATATAAACAACATCTTTGGCAAAATCAAGGTAGAAGGCTGACAGGTCAACGTTGATAAAGTTCACCAAGGCCTTATAGATTGTCAAGAATTCAAAGTTTGCATAAGCATCACGAATGGTCTTAACAAGCTGGTTAAAGCGAATAGTCATGTACTTATCAACTGAACGTAGTTCTTCATAAGCTACTGAATCTTGAGCTGGGTTAAAGTCAGAAGTATTGGCAATCAAGAAACGAAGAGTGTTACGGATCTTACGGTAAGTTTCAGAGACTTGGCTCAAGATATCCATAGAGATACGCACGTCGTTGCTTGAGTCTACACTTGTTACCCAAAGACGCAAGATTTCTGCACCAAATTGTTTTTCAACATCACTTGGGGCAATGGTATTTCCAAGAGATTTAGACATCTTCTCACCTTTACCATCAAGGGCAAAACCTTGTGACAAGATTTGCTTGTAAGGTGCTACGCCATGGTTGGCAACAGATGTGATGAGTGATGAGTTGAACCAACCACGGTATTGGTCAGAACCTTCCAGGTAAAGGTCTGCTGGGTAAGTCAACTCAGGACGGTTTACTACAACTCCATTCCATGATGAACCTGAGTCAAACCAAACGTCCATGATATCTGTTTCTTTTTTGAACTCACCATTTGGTGAACCTGGATGAGTAAATCCTTCTGGTAAGAGGTCTTTAGCATCACGTTCCCACCAAATGCTTGAACCATGTTCCTCAAAGAGTTGAGCCACGTGTTCAATAGTTTCAGCAGTCATAATAGCTGTACCGTCTTCAGCGTAGAAGATAGGAAGTGGAACACCCCAAGCACGTTGACGAGAGATAACCCAGTCGCCACGGTCACGAATCATATTGTAAAGACGGACTTTACCCCATTCTGAGTGGAACTTAACCTTTTCAATTTCATCCAAGATTTCTTGACGGAATTTAGAAACTGAGGCAAACCATTGTGGTACTGCACGCCAGATGATTGGTTTCTTAGTACGCCAGTCAAATGGGTATGAGTGAGAGATTTCTTCTTGGGCAAGAAGGAGGTTACCAAGTTTCTCGATAACAGTTGGAACTACCTTTTCATAGAATTGACCTTCAAACTCAGGACCAGCATTAGCCATCATGATACCACGTTCGTCAACAGTCACTGCGACTTCAAGACCATTAGCAATACCGACATTGTAGTCATCCTCACCAAAACCAGGGGCTGTATGGANAATACCAGTACCAGAGTCAGTCGTAACGTGGTCACCAAGGATCACCAACTCATCTACGGCTGTATCCCATGGGTGTTCGGTTACAATGTGGTTCAATTCTTGACCACGGTAAGTTGCTAAAACTTGAACATCAACCCAGCCAAATTTCTCAGACAAGCTAGTCAACAATTCTGCAGCAACCACAAACTTACGACTTTCACCAGCAGGTTGAACCAAAACGTAATCAATATCTGCTCCAACCGTCAAACCACGAGAAGCTGTGATGGTAAATGGAGTCGTTGTCCAGACAACGATATAAGTATCTGTATCTAAAATACCTTTGCCATCTTTCACCTTATTTGCATAGTAAAGGGAAGTTGAAATCAAGTCATGGTATTCAATCTCTGCTTCAGCAAGGGCAGACTCAGATGACCATGACCAGTAAACTGGCTTGGCACCACGGTAGATATAGCCTTTATTAGCCATTTCTCCGAAAACACGGATTTGGGCCGCTTCATAGTCAGGTGTCAACGTCACATATGGATTTTCCCAGTCACCAGAAACACCCAAACGTTTAAAGTCTTCACGTTGTTTATCTACTTGAGAAAGAGCGTATTCGCGGCAAAGTTTCAAGTACTCAACCAAGTCCATTTCTTTACGTTTAACACCTTGTTTTGCCAAAACTTGCTCGATTGGCAGACCATGTGTATCCCAACCTGGGATATAGGGTGCATAAAATCCTGACATAGATTTTGAACGAACAATGATATCTTTTGAAATCTTGTTCATAGCATGTCCAACGTGGATATTTCCGTTAGCATATGGAGGGCCATCATGCAAGGTGAAATGAGGTTTTCCTTGGTTCAATTCTTGACGACGTTGGTAAAGTTTTGCATCTTCCCATTCCTTTTGCCAAACTGGCTCTTTGGTAGGAAGACCTGCACGCATTGGGAAAGCTGTTTTCCCAAGATTAAGGGTATCTTTGAGTTTCATGGTATCTCCTTTATAAATAATAACAAATTAAAAACCACGACTTCCAAAAAGGACGAAAATCGTGGTACCACCTTTATTCGGAAAAAGATTTAGTCTTTCTCCCTCTTATCCCGTAACGTGGGAAACGTCAAATCTTACTCCATTCAGATTTGATAGTTTGAGAGGATAATCTTATCGTTAGGGAATGCAGGACTCACACCATCTCCTGCTCGCTGGAAATATAAGGATAAGATATTGTTCTCACATATCACTATTCATTATAAGATAAGGACAGATTCTTTATTTGTATCTTCCTCATTCGATGAAGGGCCTTCGACTTCAACTGGCTCTAAATGTTCTTCCACATAATGATCTTGTTGAGCTTCAAATTCAGCTAATTCTCTATTACCAGCCTCAATTCGAGCTTGTAACTCAGCCATTTCTTCAGGTGTAAATTGACGAGTCATATCGATTGGTTCTTCTTCTGGTTGTGAATACACTGACTCACCAAGAACTTCACCAACAACTTCTTTAAATGCTTCATCACTTGTCTGAAGATAGGTAGCTGTTGGGCGCAGAATATCTTCCCAATCTGATGATTCAACAATTGCTAACTGACTCTCAATTGTAGATTTGAGACGTTGGTGGAAGACACGGCTCTTGTTCTTCAATTCTTCAGTCTCAACAGCAACTTTCTTAGCATTATCAGTAGCTTGACGCAAGATCTCATTAGCCTTATATTTTGCTTCCTCAAGCAAACGTTGGGCATCTTGCTCTGCCTGTTGGATAATATTATTAGAACGATCTTTAGCAGCTTGTTTCACACGCTCTGCCGTATCTTGAGCAATCAATACTGATTGACTCAAAGAATCTTTCATCTCATCAAAGTAAGACAAACGTTCTTCCAAGCTCTTGATATGCAACTCTTTATCATGATTGCTTCGAACTAAATCTTCATAATCACGAACAACAATTTCAAGAAATTCTTCAACTTCTTCTGGATCAAAACCTCTAAATCTTGTTCCAAAGGTTTTATCTTTGATTTCTAACGATGTAATTGGCATATTTTTCCTCACTTACTTAATAACAATTGGACCGTTAATTTCTTTTTATCTTTTTTTGTTTGCCCATTATCTCTAACGAGTTTCAATCGACCAAATTTCCTCACACTAATCAAATCATCAACTTGAACTGCATAATCTGATTTTTCAACTAAATGGTAATTCACTTGGACTGCCTGTTTTTCAATTAACTGACTTGCCTGATTTCTAGATAGCTTGAAGACACCTGCTAGAAAACCATCTAATCTAGAACTAGCGATACAAATATCTAATTCTTGATAATTTTCTACTGTAGCAATTTTCTCAGCAAAATTCCGTTCTTCTAGACGAACCGGTAACCGAGCAATTTTCGTAATGCCGTCTTGAAAAAGGAGCATAAACTGTCGATTAATAATAATCTGTGCCCTCTCTTCGTTGACTAAGATATCACCAAATAGCTTCCTATCAATTCCCAGCTTGTTTAAAACAGTCCCTAATATTTTTGCATGCGTTAAGCGTTCAAACTTATTAGGGTAGACAATTTCTTGCAAGGAAAGTTCAAAATCAGAAAATTCTGGCTCAAAATAATCAGGATACAGGAGAACTCGTACATATTCAGTTTCAAGAAACTGCCGACTGCTCATATAGGAGATGCCGTTGGTTGATGCTAGAACCTTTAAAATCTTTTCTTGATGGGGATTTACAAAGGGTGTTAAAAAAGGAGAATAAGAATCTTCTACCTTTTTTATCCATTCTACTCCCTTATCAATAAAAGACGAATCATTCTTAGAAAAGTGTTGATAAATTATCTTGTTCATAGAAAGATCACTAAAAGTCGAATCAACTGTTCCCCTAGGAAGTGAACTAGTAATACCGCAATCCAGACAGACAAGTCAAGACCTGCAATCTGGAGGGGTAAACGTTGCAAGGGAGCTACTATCGGTTTCACTAAACTAATAATCAAGCGTCCAAGACGTGATTCATAAGCATTGGGAAACCAAGACATCAGAGCAAACACGATTAAAATCAGTGAATAGATATCCACTGCATTTTGAACAAAACGAATGAGAAAGATCATTATCTTACTCTCGTACGTTTCATATCAAAGCCAAATTCACCATTTTGTGATTCATCTGGAATTTTGATATCTTCAATATTGACAACAACATCAACTGGTGTCAGCAGGTACATAGTAGATGCTACCTTTTTCATGTTACCAGCTAAAACGTGGCGCGCACCATCCAGATAGTCCAAACAACGACGAGCTTGAACTTCTGTCATATATTGGAAATCAATCAAAATACTTTCGTTACCAGCTAATAAATCAACAATATCTGTGGCATCTTCGTATTTACGTGGATAACGAACATCAATTGTCACCTTATCAGTAGAACGTTGACTTTGCATAGCCAACTCTTGTTGACGGGCATGAAGACGAGTGATGTTTTTATCTTTAGATGGCGTGCTAGCAGCTTGTTGAGGCAACTCTTGAACAGAAGGGACTGGAGTCACAATCGGCTCTTCAGCTTTAGGCTGATATGCAGTACTAACATCTTCTCCATCTTCTGTAAAATAATCTATAAATTTATCAAATCTATCTTTTAAAGACATATTTCTTTCCTATTTAAAAAATGCTGTACCAATTCTGACAAATGTTGAGCCAAATTCAATCGCTTCCTTGTAGTCACGACTCATACCCATACTCAAGTCCGTCATTGGCATATTGGGAATTTGTTTTTCTCTAATTTCTAGTTGCAAATCCTGCGTAGCTTTAAAAATTTCTTTCAACTCATCACTACTAGCTTCAAAAGGAGCCATGGTCATCAAGCCGACATATTCAATTTTATCTAAGGTGGCCAATTCTGGTAAGAGCTCCAATAGTTCTTCCCTTGAAAAACCATGTTTGCTCTCTTCCCTTGAGATATTTACTTGTAAGAAACACTTAACAACTCGGTCACTTCTTTTTTGAATTTCCTCTGCTAGCTTTAATGAATCCAAAGCGTGGAAATAATCAACATACTGAATGACATCTTTGACCTTGCGTCTTTGCAAGGTTCCAATCAAATGCCAGGTAATATTTCTATCTTTTAAAGCTTCATATTTCTCAAGAAATTTATCTACACGATTTTCACCAATATGATGCACACCTAGCGGAAGCAAAGCCTCCGCTGTCGGTACGTCTACATATTTTGTAACAGCAACAACCGAAACAGAATTGACTTCTCTTCCTGACTGCTGACTTGCATCTTTTATTTGTTGAAAAACACGTTCTGTATTTTCTTTCAAATTCATGTACTTAACGATTTTTGAAGAATGGAGGAGTGTCTAATTCATCCTCATCGTGTAAAGATGGCGCTTCGAAACGTTCAACTGGTGATACAACTGAATCAGTCGGACGAACAATTGTCTCACGACGCAAATCCCAATCACCAAATGCTGAAGTTTGAGAAGTTTCTGTACGGCGAGGTGCTGGACTTGGAATTTCTGCAGTTTCAGCCATATCAAACTGACGATTATGATTATGTGCATGACTAGGACTTACTTGTTCATGACGGACAGCTTGTCTTGGTGCATGGCCCACAACTTTTTCCACACGATCTTGACGAACACCAGTTGCAACGACTGTAACACGAATTTCATCTTTCATGTTTTCATCGATAGATGTTCCGAGCCAGATGTTCACTCCTTGACCAGCCGCTTGGTTGACGATTTCTGAAGCTTCTTCTGCTTCAATCAAAGTCAAGTCAAGTCCACCAGTAACGTTGACGATGACATCCTCGGCACCGTCAATAGTTGTTTCAAGAAGTGGTGAGTAGATTGCCTTACGAGCTGCTTCTACCACACGTTCTTCACCACTACCGATACCGATACCCATTAGGGCGTTTCCTTTATTTGCCATAACTGTTTTCACATCGGCAAAGTCAAGGTTAATCAAACCAGGATTTGTGATCAAGTCCGTAATTCCTTGAACACCTTGGCGAAGTACGTTATCTGCTTCGCTAAGAGCTTCAAGAAGTGGCGTTTTCTTATCAACAATTTCAAGCAAGTTGTTGTTTGAAATAATCAATAGAGTATCTACATGCTCACGAAGTTGATTGATTCCTTCTACAGCGTACTGACCACGTTTGCTTCCTTCGAAACCGAAAGGACGTGTCACAACACCAACTGTAAGAGCACCTAGATCTTTAGCAATGCGGGCAATAACAGGAGCTGCACCAGTACCTGAGCCACCTCCCATACCTGCAGTAATGAAGACCATATCTGCTCCAGTAATAGCTTGAGTCAAGGCTTCTTCGCTTTCTTCAGCAGCCTTTTGACCAACTTCAGGTCGACCGCCAGCACCCAAACCACGAGTCAATTTAGGGCCTAACTGAATTACAGTCTCAGCTTTTGTACTACTCAAAGCTTGTACATCTGTGTTTGCTGCGATAAATTCTACGCCTGCAACACCTTCGTCAACCATGCGGTTAATGGCGTTACCGCCACCTCCACCAACACCGATTACTTTAATCACTGCACCTTGAGCAGCCGCTGTATCAAATGAAAATGTCATAGTTTATTTTTCCTCTTTTATTCATCAAACATGCTTCCGATTAAGCCACGGAAACGATCTGCGATTTTTGGTTTATTTTGAGAAGATACTTTATCTTCTTTCGGAGCAACTACGTTCGTAGAAGCTGACTGCTCTACCTCAGTATTTTGAACTGGTTGAATAGGGGTCGGTTGTGCTACCTGCGTAACACGTTGAATCATCCCACCAAAATTAATTGGTTGGTGACGCAAAGTATCCTCACCCTTAACTGCTCGTTGTGCTAATAAATGCACCTCAGTCAATTGACCAGCAAATTCAGACAAGCTAATCACATGAGCGAAGGCAGGATTACGGATTCCAACTTGATTTGGAACGTAAAGTTTGACACCAACGCCAAAGACTTCCTGTGCAAGTTCTACAACACCTGGTAAAATAGCATTTCCACCAATCAGAACAATTCCACCTGGAAGATCCAACAAATGTCTTCTTTCCAACTCTTGTTTGATTTGTTCAAAAATGTGTTTAATGCGAGCTGAAATAATCTCTGCTAGATATCTTTCTGTAACTTCTACAGGCTCTACTTCACCAATCACTTCAACTTGGAAGGTTTCATTGCTTGCAAGTGAAGGGTAGGCTTCACCATAGTTTAATTTCAATCCTTCAGCTAGTTTTTGTGAAGTCTTCAAGACTTTAGAGATATCTTTCGTGACATAATCTCCACCTTCTTGAAGAATATTTGTAAACTGGAGTTCTTGGTTACGGATTGTAGCAACAGTTGTTTGACCTGCTCCCATATCAATCACCGTAGCTCCAAATTCACGCTCTCCTTCATTCAAGACTGAACGAACCAAAGCCAATGGTGAAATAATAATATTTTCAACCTGAACACCTGAGCGCTCAACTGTCTTGCGTAAATTGTGAAGAATAGTACGGGGACCTGTGTAAAGCAAACCACGCATTTCAAGACGAACCCCCATCATGCCACGCGGGTCACGAATACCTTGGAAGCCATCTACGATAAATTCTTCTGGAATAAACGTAATGACTTCACGATCTGGTGTCATACTCTTTGTCAAAGCTGATTTGACAACATTTTCGACATCTTGATCTGTAATTTCTTTTGTATCAGATGTAACTGGAATCATTCCTTGAGTTGGTTCTACTTGCAAAAGATTTCCAGGCAAACCAACATTCACTGATTTGATTGAAATGCCAGCTTTCTCTTCTGCTTGGGAAATAGCTGACTTGATAGCAGTTGCTGCTGCTTCAATATCAACGATAATCCCATCCTTTACACCTTTACTCTTGGCATTACTTACACCAATTACATTTAGTTCACCATTTCTAAGCTCGGCAACCAACACCTTAATCGAATTGGTTCCGATATCTAAGCCTGTAAAAAAACCATCTCTAGCCATTACATCGCATCCTCTCTCTTCCAAGTTTCAAACTTCTATTCAATATAGCTAAAACAGGGCATAGCTATTCACAGAATATTATAACACAAAAAATCCAATCGTGCTTAGTTTTTCCTAAATTTACTTACCATTTTTTTACATTCGCTCATCATATTTTTGTATTTTCCAAACAAGTTATAAAAAATTAGATTTATGAAAAAAAGAAAGCTCATTTCTAAGCTTTCTTTGCAATCATTTTTTCTGCTTCTTGTTCTAAAAATAGTTCCAAGATTTTCTTTGTTAACGTAATTGCTGCTGATAAGGCTAGGGAAACGATTAAATAATTAGCTACTAAGCCATGGTCTCCAACCAATGGTGGTTTTGTCAAGAATCCGTAATCTCCGCCTGTTACTAAATTGACCACAAAAATCAAGGCATTTAGTGCAAAGGTCATGAGAAAAATTCCCTTCACATCCAGCAATCGCGCGTTATACTGTCTCAATAGATAAACTAAAGAGTTCCCCAAGAGAGCTAAGTGGCCAAAGATAAAGGATAAAATCGTAATATGTGGGAAAGGATAGGCATCTGACACTGGATAAACAAAGGCTGCTAATGTCCCAAATGTTCCTAGTAATGCAAAATACTGCCTATATTTGGACTGACCAGGTAGCAAGAGCACCACAAACATAGCCATACGACAATGGTAAAAGGGTAAACTTTCTGACAGAGGCATATGATTGACCCCATACCAACCATAAATCAGGATCAACTGAACCGCCTGCAAGATTTGGAAAAATCGTTGGTAAGCCTTCTTTTCACGATAACGATAGGCTGTATAAAAGGTCAAAGCCAAGAGTGTAAATATACTGACATACCAAAAAAGGTCAAATTTGGGTGGCTCTGTTGCTTGGGTCGTAAAGAAAATATCCCATAAATTCATCTAGTCTTCCTCATGATTCAAAATTTTCCTGCATATTATTATACCATGCTATTTGTCAAAAATGGATTTAGAAATACGTAAATGTTTGACAAAATCACTTTGCTTCATTTTCTAAACTTTCTAACAACTTGGCTAGATTCATAGAGTTAGAGCCTTTGAGTAGGATTTGGTCATTGACTCCAAGGCTTTCTTTGACCTGCTTAACTAGGTCTTCAAATTGGTCTTGGTCTTCTGTTTTCTTGAAGTAGTAAACGTGGCCGATTGGGAACATTTGACTGGCCAGTTGAGCCAATTCAGCAATGTCTTCTCCGTAGAAAATCACGGTATCAAGCACATCTGGTGAGAGGCTCAAAATCATCTGGTTATGGAGCTGAACAGACTGGTCACCGAGTTCCTTCATGTCCGCTAAGACAGCGATTTTTTTGCCACCTTCGTTGGCTGGAATAGCCGAAAAAGTCTCTAAAATCAACTTCATAGCAGTTGGATTGGCATTATACACATCTGATAGAATATCTGCACCATTGGCTGCTTTCTTCCACTCAGTACGGTTACGCGTCAATTCAAGATTTTGGAAGGCCTGACGAATTTGCTCCTCTGAAACTCCTTCTTGTAGGGCAACATAGGATGCAATCATGGCATTAGTAGCATTGTACTTACCAGTCACTGGCAAATCAAGGGCTTGTTCCAAGAAATTAGCCTTAAATGTCAGACTATCCTTGCGCTCAATCAAGTCTGTGATTTCCAGCTCAGCTCCTTGCCCAAAACGAACTACCTTTTTATCAGTTGGCAAGTAGTCCTCTACAATAGTGTCAGCTGGCGCTAAAAGCAAGGAATTCGAAGACATCCCGTCTGCAATTTGCATTTTTCCTTTAGCAATCTCAGAACGGTCTTTGAAAAAGGCCAAATGGGCTTCTCCAACCAAGGTCACGATGGCTGTTTTTGGACGAGCCAATTCTGACAAGAGATGAATATCTCCCAAGTGATCCTGTCCCATCTCTAAGACCAACTTTTCTGTTCCTTCAGGCATATGGAGAACTGTGTATGGAAGACCAATCTCGTTATTGTAGTTGCCTTGAGTTTTGTAGGTTTTGTAGGTTGTTGATAGCAAGTGCGCTAACATATCCTTGGTCGTTGTTTTACCATTTGAACCTGTGACCGCAAAGACATCAACTGCTGTTTTTTCAAGATAGTAGGCAGCTAGGGATTGAAAGGCAGCCAAAACGTCAGCTACTAGAATGTAGGGATGATTTGCGACCTCTTTCTCAGACAGGGTTGCAGCAGCGCCATTTTCAAAGGCTGTTTCTATAAAGTCATGACCGTCACGCGCACCTTTGAGGGGGACAAATAAATCTCCTGTCGCAATCAGACGACTGTCAAACTCGGCCTTCTCTAACTGGGTGTCCTCAAAGATGCTGATATCATTTTTAGCTCCTACAACTTGAGCCACTTCATGGATTGTTAATTTCATTTCTACTCCTTTAAAAAGGGTCGAAGCTCGAGAACTCTAGTCACCTTGCAGTGATAGTTCTGGCTTCTACCCTCTCTTTCATTTTATAGCAAATGCGCTTCGCGCTTGTCAAAACTTTCCTTGGCAAGGTCAACCAAACGCTCGATTAGTTCTGGGTAGCTGATTCCCATATTGTCCCAAAGTAGTGGGTACATAGACCACTGGGTGAAACCTGGCATGGTATTGAGCTCGTTTAGGAAAATCTCTCCCTTATCTGTATAGAAGAAATCACAACGAGATAGACCTAAACCACCAATAGCACGGAAGGCAGTTTCTGCATTCTGACGCATGACAGCTACCACATCATCACTGATTTTAGCTGGGATATCCATGGTAATCTTGTTGTCAATATACTTGGCATCATAGTCATAGAAGGCTACATCCTTGACTACTTCTCCTGGTAGCGTACTCTTGACATCGTAGTTGCCCAAGAGACCAACCTCGATTTCACGAGCATTTACCCCTTGCTCTACCAAGACACGGCTGTCATATTGGAAGGCAAGTTTCAAGGCTTGACGAAGTTCCTCTTGATTTTCAGACTTAGAAATACCGACACTAGAACCCATGTTAGATGGTTTTGTGAAAACTGGATAAGTCAATTTTTCTTCAACTTCGGCAATTTTAGCAGTCACATCATCACCTTCGACAATGGCCACATAAGGAACTTGGGCAATCCCGACAGATTCTAACACACGTTTGGTGGTGATTTTATCCATGGCAAGGCTAGATGACAAGATGTTGCAACCAACATAAGGCATTTTCAAAACTTCTAAGAATCCTTGAACAGAGCCATCTTCTCCCATCGGACCGTGAAGAACTGGAAAGACCACTGCTCCTTCTTCGTAGATAGCACTTGGTGCAACTTGCTTATCCCAATCAATGGTTTCATTGGTCATAAGACGATCCTCTTGACCTGGAGTCTGGCTAAATTCTTGCGTTTCAATAAAGTCACCTGACTGGCTGATGAAGAAAGTCTTGACTGTGAAACGGTCGTAGTTGACCGCACGCATGACACTTTCAGCTGAAAGAACAGAGACTTCACGCTCTGCACTCCGTCCACCGTATAAAAGAATAATCGTTTGTTTCATATTATTTGTTCCAATTCTAATAGAATACTCGTTCTTTAGTATATCATATTTGCTTCTTTTTTGAAACTTGTATCTAAAAAAGCCCTCATTTGAGAGCTGAAATTTTACCTATCCACCACTTGAGCTTCAAAGCGTGCTGGTTTGTCATCTACGGTATCTTTTTCTAGTAAAATTCCTCAACACAACCAGTTGTTCATACAGCATTGTGTTGAGCAAGAAGCCACTTTCTCTGGTAAACTATCCATACAAAGTCTGATACATCTTTTCCATGAAAGCCTCAAGCTCTTTTTGAACAATTTTTAATAGGCGCTCTTCTTCGGCTTGAGAGATGTCCACACTCTCTTTTATTTTTTGATTACTAATATTAGAATAGTAACTACGTTTTATGGTTAACTGATTATCTAAAATATAGTAAACATCTATTTTTTCCTCTTTTGCTGTTGTTTCAAATAAAACAGTGACTTCATTCCTTCCAGGATTTGATATTTTCAAATCAATGTCTCCTTTTATCCCTATGGAGTCAATTCCTCCATCCAATCGAATAGCTCCGTCAGAAGGAATAGTATAACCTGCCTTACGGATGTCAGACGCATATTTTCCTGATGCCATTAAATGATGAAGAACTTCAATTCTTTCATTTTTCTCAAAGGCTTCTTTTAAAGTACTAGATTGTCGGAAATGATTGTATGCAAAATATGAAGGGATTGCTAACAGAAACAAAAACAATACAATCAACCATTTAAACTGTTTTAATTTATCTGACATTAGTCTTCCCCCTATTCAACACTCTCTTTCAAATAAGTGTTATTGTAAATTATCACTCGTCGTCCTCATCGTCATAAACTGGGTCACCATGGATTTTGATGTATTCTTCATTCCTACGGTCATCTTCTTCCCAAACTGGGTCTCTCACATCGCCCAAAAAGGGAATTTCTTCCAAACTCAGCTCATTAGCCTCTTCATAACTCATCGAAAGGGTATCCTCATGTCGGTTTTTAAATTCCTCCACACTTAACCAGCTCTCTTTATCATCTTCGCTAATCTGACCATCAATAGCAGTCGCAATTTCAATGGCCATAATATACATAGCTCTTTTATCAACAGTGAGAAGGTCAAGGTGGGTAGAAGCTAAACGTAGACAGTCTCCTTTTTCTCGATAGTCTGTTGCTGGATTGTCTTCAAAATCTAATTCAAGATTTTCATATACATGACTCCCAAATTTGTTGGTAATCCCTTCTTTCAACTGAACATTATTCCATCTATTATCATGCATCCACTTATTCAATTTCAAGTGAATAGTTGGGTCTGTTTTAAATGGGCGAGTATTCCCAAAGTAAGAAAAATCTACTGGCTTACAATCTTTAGTGTCAAACCACATTCTCTTCGCTAGTTCTATATAATCAAACGGAATTTCTTTGGTGTAATCACCTTTAATATATAATCTCATATTTTACTCCTACGTTCTCAAGAATTCAGCAGCTCTCAAAATAAATCTAACTAATTGATTTTTCTCATAATTTGACATTTTTTTCAACTTAGATATTGAATCAAGCCAATTTCTAGCGCTTTGAGGATCAGTTATCTGGGTATAAGGAATATCCTCATTCAATGTATAGCCAGCTTTCCCACTTCCAGATTGAACCTGAATTTTACCACTATTTGGTTCTGCATCCACACGAATATTCCCTTTTCTACTTCCAATCTTTCCTTCAACAGTCCCAAAAGTCTTACTCGTAGGTCTATTTGCCTGCCAGCTGTCGTAGTTGCTAGAATAATTAACCTGAATTTCGCCATTTTGTAAGGCCGTCTTTGTGATAGCTGATAAGCTAGTTACTGCTCCACTAGCTATCAGTACATTTCCATATTGTACCCCTGTTACTGATGCTGCCGTACCAGCTACGATACTTGTCCCTGCTGTTGGCGGACCAGCCATGATACTCAAAACTTCAAGGGCGCCACTCGCAAAGTAAACTCCCAATCCAGAGAATATTTGAGCTACTCCACTCCAAAATTCGGCTGAATTTGCTTCAAAGTTTTGTGCTTTTAGTTCATCAAACTTTTTGTTAACCAAATGAGTATAGTCGGCATCGTATTTCCCATTTTTTGAAACGACATAACCTTGTTCAAATGGATAAATGTCAATGATATTCCCTGTTTCATCAATCTTAAGAGTGTGATTGTAGTCGTCGATTATTTTATCCCATTCGGACTTGTCGTGACCTTTTAAGCGCTTCTCTAATTCGGCACGGTAGTAGGCATCTCCATCGTCCGTTAGCATCATATCCCTAGAAGCTTTATTGAAGTTCAGAACCCCTGCGAATTTCAATACCTCCTTAAATGATAATATATTTTCCACCCTAAAATAAAGAGAATGACAGCTAACGAACAGAACACTATTTGCTGGAACAAATGCTCTAGAACAGTTTTTTTCATTTGTTCTACAACCGCATATAATCGCTTTTTAGCTTTCTCCGAACGTTGTTCCCAAACGGTCACTGAAGAACCTGTGTTACTTTCAATCACAGCTTGATTTTCACTTGCTAATTTCAAATATCTCCCAGCATGATACAACCGCTTTTCCCCATTTAACCAACTAATTTCAACACTCTTGTCTCCTTGTAATCGATTATTGTAACTGATGGATACCGCTTGATTCTCAGAAGAAATCTTACTTTCAATTTGATTATAGTCATCCACCACATAGATAAGGCCGATGTTCTTTCCATTTTCTTTTGAGGGCACTAGATGAATATGCTTATCAAGAGCATGCCAATCCTGATCATTTTTATCTTGAATCAATTGAACCATACTACTATTCACATCCATCTTAGAAAATGAAATATATTGGTAGATCGGCTTCAAAATGAACAATAAAAAATAAACAAGCAAAACGAGTGAACAAAAGATAAATTTGTTTTTATTTCTCATTTACTTCTCCAAAGCAACTTCTTCTTAACAAAATATTCTTAAGAATTGTTTCATGCCAATCTTCCTTTATAAAACTATTACCTCATCGTTCCATTTGTTATTCTGTTCTCCATATATCTTTAACGCTCACTTCTCCCCAATTATCTGGGCTAAAACGACTAGGGTAGATAGTGGTCCAGTCTTTAAGGACTTTATTACGGAGTACATTATCTGCTTCCTTGCGAATCTCATCGACAGTCTTTCCATGCTCCACTAGAAAGGCTTCTATTTGAGATTGCTGAAAATATCCTGTACTCTCATCATCATAGTACCACATAAACCGTTCTAATTGCTGATTGTTTACATCGTACTGGTAATCTACATTTATGGTTGTCTCTGTATCTGGCAGTCTCAAACGCATTTCTATCCCAACTTTCGTCATCTCCTGAAATCCAAAATAAAAATAATAACCTAGAGAATGAATAGTGTTTGGTAAATTTACACTTTTATAATCAATAGAATGTTTATATAAATCTTGAGATCCATTATCGATAATTTTTAACCCTTTTAACTTATAAAAAGCTCGTCCTTTCCAGAGAAATGTATAATTGTGATAATCACTTTCTTCGTAGTATATTTCATCAAAAATATTGTGAACTCTCTGATATTTATAATACTGAAAACCAGAGAAAGATAATAATAGAACTATTAGCAACGAAAAAATTGCAAATTTCCTCTTCTTCATCTAATCACCTCATCTCTATCAAGTCTTGATTACCTGCTTCAATATTTCGAATGAAATTATAAGTACTTGGGTAATTTTTTTGTAGGTAGGCCATACACTGTTCTTCATTAGGTAATTCAAAATGCGATTGCATTCCCGATTCTTCCACATATTTCATATTATCTGGTAGTAATTTTGTGAAAATTTTTTGTTTAATTTCTTCTACCGATTTATACTCTACAAATTTTTCTGCACGAGTGTATTCGCCTCGTTTCATTTCTGAGTAATACTCGTTTGAAGCTTCAATATATGATATTTTTTTACGTTTCATTTTTTGTGTGATATTTACCGCATCTAAGTCTGCTTTATAATCGTCATTTCCAAAACTAATATCATCACTATCAGTAAGCGTCGCATCACCTAACCAACCTGCAAAATCGTTAACATTCTCGTGTCCAAATTTTGTTAAATCACTTCCTCTAAGTCTATTATTTAAGTTCGATGCTGTAGTAATAGAGAAATGAGCAAAATCTCCTTTTCCATAAAAGGAAGAGTACTTTTCATTCCATTTTTCCTCGAACATCTCGTCGGTCAATTGAACACCATAGACTTTTTCATAAGTTGACTTATATTTTTTTCGTTCATCAACGTTCATACCAGCATAGTTTCTATATATTCCTGAGGAAATTTGACTTTGTAATCGAATATTATAACGTAACTTGGTTATTTGATTATCAGTTAATCCCAAATGTTTCAACAATGTTTTACCATCAAGTGGGAGGCCAGTTTTATCCGAAGGTGTGCCAGCAACGTCCATCCAACTGACATCACTAATATATCCTTTAGCCTTATCTCCCATTGATTCACCATTCTCAAAGCCTTCTGAATATATAAAACTCCCTAGTGTCACTAACAAAAGTTGTTCCCGTTCCGTTTGAGATAAATACGGGAATTTTTCATCAATCAATGTGGATATTTCAGTAATCAGTCCACTCATCTCTTTATCAAAGCCATACTGTTCAACTAGCATATTTATAAATTTATCTGATTTATTCTCTGCTTTATAATCCAATGACTCAATCTTCACATCCTTCATCTTCTGCACCCAGCTCATGTCCAGACCGTCCGCATAGTAGTTGCCATCGCTATCAACAATGATTTTACTCAGTTGTGTAGCTCCTTTGATAGCTAAGCTAAGGACTTCTAGACTATCGTTGAAATACTGGGAAACCTGTGAGACAAAAAATTCTAGTTTTTCAATCTTATCATTCAAATCCTGAATACCCGACTCGATTTGAAACTTGGTATTGTAGAGGATGGTCTTCTCAGAGAAGGCTTTCCCCCAATTGAGACTAAAGAGGTCTTTGATTTGATTTAGCCAGTTCTCCCTCACTTGAATCTGAGCTTCTACGATAGCTAACTGCTCTTCTCTCAGCTTTTTCAATTCCTTAAGCTGGTCTAGGTCCAAATCACCATATCCAGAGACCTGAGCATCCGCATCTTTGTAGGAGGTCAACTCTAGTTGGATATCATCTATCGCTGCTTGGAGCTTTTTGATGCTGGGGATGATAATCTCTATAAAGAGACCTTTACCAGCTGTGTAGGCTGCTCCTGTCAACTCACCTGAGTCTAAAGAAGAAATCAGGTGATCACATCCACTAGATAAGCGGTCTGTGACTTCATTTGCGACTTTGAGGTTGTTCGTCATGGCCTGAATCAATTCTTGGGATTCTTGTGCGCTGTATTTTACTCCCATGGTAGCCGATTCCTTTCCGCTATCAGTTCTTCTCTGGCTTCATCGAAAGAGCGACAAGCCTTTTTAGTTTGTTTTTCCAACGTATCCAGTTCCTCCTCTACATAAGAGTTGACCTGTCGCTGAATGGTTCTATTATCACTTTCGATTTGCTCTATTAGCTGACGAGAACTGGGTGAGAGAGACAATAGATTTATCATGCGATGGTGAATGCTCTGAATATCCGAGTAAAAGTTTGTCAACTGCTGTTCATATTGCTTTTTAGTTGCTCGGAGTCTGTCTTCCTTATCTTCTATTTTAACAATCTTACGCCAAATCTCTGTGCGCTTTTCTTCATTTCTATCTGCCATTCCTTAGTGACTCCATCTCTTCGCTTGCTCTATATCACGTTTTTCAATCCTATGAGCAATTTCTGGAAACTTATTTGCTTGGGTCAAAACAGCTGAACTAAAATCACTGACCGCCTGAAGCATTTGATTGCAGGTCTGACGTCCCGCTTCCATTCCAGTGATTCCAGATGTATATGAAAATTCCACCTGCTGATTTTGCTTGTCGCTCGTTTCATACCCGACCAACTCATTAATAGCCGCCTCTGCTGCTATCGTGCTAGATTTTATCTTTCCACCCATACTTCAAACTCCCCTTATTAATTATATATTGACCATATCATAACATAAAAATAGTACGATTTCAAAATAAATTATAACGAACTAAAGGGCAATCTTATCCCTAAAAAAACTTTATCCTTCAGTAAAATATATTGATAGAGATGCTACTAGGAATTTTGAAAATCCGTTTTCTGATACCTTATAATTTGTGTTTACTGGGAAGTATTCTTATTATCAAGATTTGTCCTTCTCTCATTATAAAACGAAAAAGACAAACCCTAGAAAAATTCCTAGGGCTTGTCTTATACGTCAAAATGAGCTAAATTTTTACTGACTTTTACAACTCTGTCCGATTTTCAATAGCTCGTAAGAGGGTTACTTCGTCCGCATACTCGATATCTGCTCCCACAGCGAGGCCTCGTGCCAGACGTGTGACTTTGATACCAGCTGGTTTGAGCAAACGTGAAAGATACATGGAAGTTGCTTCTCCATCTGCTGTGGCATTGGTTGCTACGATTACCTCTGAAACTTCACTGTCCATCAGACGAGTCATGAGACTCTTGAGATTGATATCATCTGGACTGATACCATTCATGGGAGATATGAGTCCATGTAAGACATGATAAAGTCCATGGTATTCTTGAATATTCTCCATAGCCGCCACATCGCGACTATCCTCGAGAACTAAAATCGTCGTCTGGTCACGACTTGGATCGGTACAGATAGAGCAAGGATCGTCATCAGTCAAACGACCACAGATGGAGCAATAGGTCAGCTCTCTCTTAGCAGAAAGGAGGTTTTTGGCAAATTCATTGACATCGTCATCAGACATTCCAATCGTATAAAAGGCCAGACGTGTAGCCGTCTTAATCCCGATACCCGGCAACTTGGAATAACTGTCAATTAGTTTAGCTATAGGCGTTGGATAAAGCATAAGTTCCTTTCTAATTCATTGGATGATGTTGGTTATAGAGGTTGATAATGTCGCGCGCAATGGAAGGTCCGACACCATTTGTAAGATTGGTGTTATGAGGGAAGACAACAGCTACAGCTATTTGTGGATTATCGGATGGAGCATAGGCCACGGCATTGGTATTTGTTGCTTGCTGACCATCTGCTACATAACTTTCGGCTGTACCCGTTTTTCCGCTAATAGATACAGCTGCACCATTTGAAAAGGCACGGCCAGTTGTCAATCCACTAGTCCCATGGGCAACCTGATAAAAACCTTGTTGCAAAATACTCATATCGGAGGCGGATATATTGACCTTATTCATCTCTGACGGTTGCAGTTGTTGAATCAGGTCGCCCAATCCTCCTTTATCATTATTGCCATAAATTCCTTCAACAATACGGGGAGCCATACGGACACCATCATTTGCAATAGTTGCTACATACTGAGCTAATTGCATTGGGGTATAGTTATCAAACTGACCAAATGAATTTGTAATATAATTAGCAAGATCATAATCTTTAGGAATAAAGCCGGTGGATTCATCTGGTAAATCAATACCTGTAGCTGATCCCAAACCATACTCACCAAAGGTTGAACGTAATTTCCCCATAGCCGAGTCTAAATTTCCAATTCCTGCAATCATATTCGGTTGATAAGTCAATCCCATAATCCCTAAAGCTGTTTGGACCATATAAGTATTAGATGAATACTCCAAAGCTTGAACTGCCGTAATCGGCATTGGCCCAGAAAAGGCAGTATACCACGAATTGATAGGGGGTGAACCTTGGAAGACAATGGACTGATCCGTCAGGGTCTGATTCCCTGATAAGACTCCATTCTCCCAACCGGAACTGATGGTTGCAGCCTTAACGACCGAACCTGGTACAAAGACATTGGTTACCGTTCCCAAAGAATCAGGCGTCAACTCTCCCGTTTTCAGATCATGTTTAATTCCTGACATGGATAAAACTGCACCTGTTTTGGGGTTCAAAGCAACTGCATAGACACCTTCAGAATACTTAGCTCCTCCATTTCCTAGTTCGGAAGTGAAATAACTCTTAAGAAGATTGTCCACGCTATCTTGGAAGGCCAAATCGATGGTCAGTTTGATATTGTTCCCTTTGGTACCATCTTCAATATTTTCGACACTTTCCATATTGCCATACTTATCTAGATGAATTTCCTTCACCGAGCGTTTACCTTGCAAGGTTTCTTCATATTGTTTCTCTAGATAAGAGGTGCCAACCCGATCATTTAGAGAATAGCCCTTTTTAATATAAGCATCAGCTTCTTCAGCTGGGAGACCAGCTTTTTCACCGGATACACTTCCCACTATAGAAGAGAGCGAAGTCTCTAGAACCTTTCGATCCCACGTGGTTGAAATACTGATACCAGGTAAATTCTTAGAAGCCGAAGCAATCAAGGCAATCTGTGTATCTGTCAAGGAATCTGTCTCAATGGCTCCTGTCTCAAAGTTTCCAACAGCATTTAACTGGCTAAAAAGATAGATTTCTTTCTTATCATCCTCTGTATAGTTTAATTGACTCGTTTGGACACTATCGACCGCATTGTTATAGAGTTCTGATTCGGATAGACGATTGCCATCTGAATCAAGACGTTTCTCACGTGGTAAGCTTTCCACTACTTTCTTATAGACATCTTGATCTGCTAGATAATAGTCCGCCAACTGTCGGTCAGTCAATGTTGGAGAAGTAACTCCTACATAGGCTAACAGCTTCTTGGCTGTTTCTTTTAAATCTGCAGCCGTCATTTTGTTGTTTCGAGTAAAGGAAACAACTTGTTTCACAGTATTTTCAACCAAGGGCTTGCCACTGGCATCATAAATTTCACCTCGAGCTGAACTAGTAGTCACCTTTGTTTTACTAGCCGATGCTAGTTTTGTCTCATAAAAATCCTTGTTCAAAACCTGCATATAAAGCAGGCGACCAATAATGGTCATAAAGAGTAAAATGATGATTGAAAACAATAAATTAAGCCGAATCGGAATCGAATGGCTGTTAAATTTCCTCATACAAATCAGTCTCATTTCTATTTAAAATCTTACTCTTCATTGTACCATAATTTAAGAAGAAATTTTGGAAAAGAAGGGAGCTTTTCCCATTTTACAGGAAAATACGATTTTATTTATCCATCCCTACATTATATGATATAATAAGTGTAAAAGTTCGATGACTCAGTCTTTTTCCAATATGACTCATTTAAAGGAGCCTTCCCTATGGATAAACCAGATATAGCAACCCTCATTGATTCTCACTTCGAAGAAATGACAGACCTAGAGCAAGAAATCGCTCGCTATTTTTTGCAAGCTGAAACCATTGCAGATGATTTATCTTCTCAGCAGGTCACTCAAAAATTACATATCTCTCAAGCTGCTCTGACCCGCTTTTCTAAAAAATGTGGTTTTACGGGCTATCGAGAATTTATTTTCCAATACCTGCACCAAGCAAAGAAACAGGGCACTCATTCTCACAAACATAGTCCTTTAACCAACCGAGTTCTTAGAAGCTATAGTAATATGCGGGAACAAACACAGGACTTGATTGACGAAGAACAACTGGAACGAATCGCCCAGTTAATCGAAGATGCTGATCGTGTCTACTTCTTCGGAACAGGGAGTTCTGGCCTCGTAGCTCGTGAAATGAAATTACGCTTTATGCGTCTAGGTGTGGTCTGCGAGGCCTTGACTGACCAAGATGGTTTTGCTTGGACAACCAGTATTATGGATGAGAATTGTCTCGTACTGGGTTTCTCACTTTCAGGCTCAACTCCTTCTATTTTGGACAGTTTATTAGACGCAAAAGAGATGGGGGCAAAGACTGTACTCTTTACAAGTGTTCCCAATAAAGATAGTCAGACCTATACAGAGACTGTTCTTGTAGCCACACACAGTCAGTCATCCTACATCCAACGAATATCCGCTCAACTTCCTATGCTCTTCTTTATCGATTTGATTTATGCCTACTTTTTGGAAATCAATCGTGAAAGCAAGGAGAAAATTTTTAACAGCTATTGGGAAAATAAAAAACTCAATGGCTATCGTAGACAAAAACGTGTAAGAAAATCCTAGTTTGGTTTAACCAAACTAGGATTTTTATTCATCACCAAACATACCTCTTCAAGATTATGAATTAGTCATATCTTGACTTAGTCTTGAATAATTTCATGTAATCACTTTTTGAAGGGAGTAAATAAGCAAGTCTGACGGTATCTTCAACAATTGCATATAATACGATGTAATCCTTACTCAAGGTCAATCCTCGCGTTTGGTAGCGAGGATCTAATTTCTTACCAAATTTTTCATCGGCATCAAATCCAGCTTGGGGGAAAATTTCTAGCCGATTAATATCTTTTCTAATATTGGCTACTTTTCGTCTCGCAGCCTCTACAGAACCAATTTCCTCCGCTATATACTGATATATTTTATCCAGACTATCAATCACTCTAGGAGAATACAAAATCCGATATTTTTTATAATCCATAGCGTGTCACGACATCCTCATCTGTCAAGTAATTTCCAGCCTCAATCTTGGCATAACTTTCTTGAACTTCTGCTTGTAATTGCCTAAACAAATACTCCTTCTCCAATTCCTCTTCACTCAGTAAATCTACTTCATTTGTTACGGCAACATTCTTTAAAAATAATCTTAGTGCTGATGAAAGAGAGAGATTTTTTTCTTTTAACACTTCCATGGCATCATTTACTAATTCTCTATTAGCTTGGAAGGTCACAACTTTACTCGAATTTGCTATATCCATTTTATATAATTCCTTTATATATTTTATTTATTATCTCACAATTATAAAGAAAGTCAAGAGGATTTGATTTGAAAATCCTCCTTTCCGTTTTTAAATGTTTGACAACAAAAAGGAAGTATCTGCTATTTACTTTTACTTCCTCTCTCTAATTTTATTTGATTATTGTACTTCGACAAACTGAGATTTAGATTTTAACCCTTACGAAACATAAAACGGGCTATTCTCTTGAAGTATGTTTCATAAGATTATAGTTTAATGCTAAGTGTAGCTATATAGTCATTCCCATAACGTGATAATCGATGTCTTTTATCACATGATTCATAAAAATCGATCATAGCAAGACCATTTTTAAGTTGTCCTCTAATCTGACTTTCTAAGGTATGGCTAAATTCATAGCCATATTCTGGATTGATGGTGATTTTGCCTTCCTCTTCAAGCTCTCTTGAATTAAAAGGTATTGAAAACTTCAAAAGTAGTTCCTCATCGGGTTTATCCCATACAATATCAGCATCATACATGTATATCCAAGGGTTCATAAATCCGACCATTAACAGTCCACCCTTTTTCAATACTCGAGAGGCTTCTTTATACATGTTTTCTAAATCTTCTATATATACATTTGAAACCGGATTAAAAATAATATCAAAAGTTTCATTTTCAAATGGAAATGGTTTTGTCATATCACCTTGAACTGTATTGATTTTTAATCCTTCTCTTTTAGCAACCATCTCATCTCTTTGTAATTGTGATTTCGAAAAATCCATTATGGTTACATCATAACCTTTTGCAGCAAAAACTGGGCCTTGCTGACCACCACCACAAGCTAAACCTAATATCTTTTTTCCGTTTGCTTTTTCAAACCATTCTGTTGGAACTTTTTTTCCAACAGTTAAGGCAACAGAAATTGGATGTTCTCTAACCTCTTCTAGTTCTTCATGTGTCAATGGCTCAGTGTAGTCATTTTTTACATTATTCCATCTATCTTCATTTAATTTTATATAATTGTTCATCTTATAATCTTCTCGTAATTTTATATTATTTCGATTTAAGGTGAATAGGTTGCCACATTTCTCTCACCTCTAGAAATTCTAATTTGTCAAATTTTCGTCCATCTCATTATATCATTTTTCCGCATTTTCTCATTTACTCAAACTAAACACTAGTTAAATTGATGATAGAATTACTCTCGCTTTAACTTTTCACACAAGGCAGTTATTTTCTCCTAGTTTCTCATGATTACCTCCTTTGGATCAAATTCTGCAATAAAAAAAGAATTAAGCAAAACAGTTTTCACTCAAGTAGTGATTAAGTGTTCTGTTTAATTCAATAAATCCAAACTAGGATTGTTTTGTTTTAAAATGATAATAAGCACCCAACATACCTGCTGTGTTTTGGTGATGGGCAAATTCTAATCGTGTTTTTTCAGCTAGGCTTGGTACCAAGGCCGCCTTCAATGCTGTGCGAATTTTTGGTTTGAGGATAGCCTCTTGTCCCATGATACCGCCACCGAGAATAACCACTTCTGGATTGGCCACATAGCAAATATTTGCCAGACCTTTTCCAAGGTAGTCTACCATGCGGTCAATGCCAGCCATACAGATTTTGTTGCCTTCAGTAGCTTCCTTAAAGATGCGTCGGCCATCCCACTGATCAACTGAATCTCCATGACCTGCTGCTACATACTCCACCAAGGCTGTCGTAGAAGCAAGATCTTGGAAAGCACCATCCTGCATATGCATATAACCAACTTCACAGGCTGAATTGCTAAAACCATGGAAGACTTTTCCATCCATAATCAGGCAACCACCGATACCGGTTCCAATGGTCAAGCAAAGAGTGACACTCGCTCCCTTACCTGAACCAGATACTGCCTCAGCAAGACCTGCACAGTTGACATCATTTTCAATTTCACAAGGAATATTAAAGCTAGTCTCGATTTCCTTTTTGAACTGGGTGCCTGCATAGTTAGGGATTTGAGGACCTGCATAGAAAATCTCACCCTTATCTGGATTCACCATCCCCGCAGAAGAAATAGCAACACCTGCTACTGGGCCTTTTTCTTGATAGCTGGCAACGATATCTTTTGTCTTTTGTAAGATATGAGGACCACCCTTATGCGCCTCAGTTGGCATTTCATGGGATTCAACAAGTTGGCCTTCTTGGTCGATCAAACCATATTTGATATTAGTTCCACCGATATCAATTGCAACGTAGTGTGTCATAAATACCTCCTTATGGATTAGAGGAAGCGCTCCTTGGTTTCACGAATCAAGGCTGCAGCTGCTTCTACAACTGAACGTTCTTCTTCAGTCACTGGTGTCAATGGTGAACGAACAGAACCAATATTCAAGCCTTCATTGATCTTCAAGACTTCCTTAATCACACCGTACATATTTCCATGTGCAGCAGTCAATTTGCTAATGATTGCATTGATTGCGTACTGCAATTCACGCGCTGTTTCTAAGTCTTTGTCAGCAATCAATTGGTTGAGTTTCAAGAAGAGTTCTGGCATAGCACCATAAGTACCACCTATACCAGCTTTAGCACCCATAAGGCGGCCACCTAGGAACTGTTCATCTGGACCGTTAAAGACGATATGGTCTTCCCCACCAAGGCTGACAAAAGTTTGGATATCTTGAACTGGCATAGAAGAGTTCTTAACACCGATAACACGTGGATTCTTCAACATTTCAGTATAGAGACTTGGAGTCAAAGCAACTCCTGCCAATTGAGGAATGTTGTAAATCACGTAGTCTGTGTTTGGAGCTGCAGCACTAATGTCATTCCAGTATTTAGCAACTGAGTATTCTGGCAAGCGGAAGTAAATAGGTGGAATCGTTGCAATGGCATCTACACCCAATCTTTCTGCGTGGCGAGCCAGTTCCATACTGTCTTTGGTATTGTTACAAGCTACGTGAGCGATGATGGTCAATTTCCCTTTGGCAACTGCCATGACTTCTTCCAAAATCAATTTACGGTCTTCAACACTTTGGTAGATACATTCACCAGAAGAACCATTGACATAGAGACCTTGAACACCTTTATCAATGAAGTATTGAACCAAGGCACGAGTACGTTCTGGGCTTACTTCTCCTTGATCATCATAACATGCGTAGAAGGCTGGAATGACACCTTCGTATTTTTTTAAATCTGACATAGATTTTCTCCTAAGTTTTCTTTTTTTTCTGCTAAAAGCAGGATTTATTCTTTATGTGTTTAGTATACACCTTGTGAAAAACGCTTTCAACATCTGGTGTACACTTAGATTTTAGTTTCGATATGTATTTTGAAACGTTTAAAGCTTGAAAGTAGTTTCAGAAACAAGCCATATTATTGGTATTTTGCGAAAATTTTCTCCATCAATCCAGTCTGGATAAAGACCAAGAGTCCAAACCCAAAAAGCAGGAAGGCTGAGCCACCTAAAAGTAGACTGAAGGCTGACAGATAAAGAACCATCACAATGAGGATAAGAATGGCTAACATGAGGAAGAACCAAGGAAAGTTAAAACTTGCCAAGATCAGCCCTTTTTGTAACACTTCTTTCCAAGTTAAATCATAGCGCGCAGCGATCGGATAGCTAGCAAGCATCACGATAGTGAGGAACATAAGAACGCCTAGACAGATAGCTTTCACCATTTGGAAAGGCATAGCTGTCTGACCCCAAAAGAGATAGAGGTCTAGAAGACTTAATGAGACAATGCCCAACTCAAGCAGACCTAACTGAAGACCTAGTTTCAGATTTTGCTTGAAAGCTCTTAGATAGATTTTAAAGACAGGCACGCGTCTACTCTTCTTAATCTCAAACATAGTCTCGTAGAGACTAATTTTAGCCACTCCAATCGTCACGATGGGCAAACAAGAAACGACAAAAAGAAGATTGGCTGTGACGATATCCAAGACCTTTTCACTAAAACGCATGAGAAAGTTGTCTGTATCAAATGCTGCCTTGATAAGGCTTACTCCTTTTTGTGCCATGTTTGCTCCTCCTGATTTTTTAATCAATCAAAATTTTAAAGAGATATTTGCGAACCTTCTCTTCCATGCCTGCATAGCCATTTGGCTGGTGTGGTTCTCCTGGGAAGAAAATTGCAAAATTGTGATAACCCAACAAGAGTGGGTATTTTTCATGACAATGAACAAAACCAATGTCACTCGCTTCGTCGAATGCTACTGCTTCATCTTTGATACGTGAACCATAGCTCGAATATTCATGTCCTTCTACCAGCAAATGCAAGTCTGCATAGTTCTGATGATGCTCAAATTGATCATTTTCAGCTTGATTGAGGACATTTTCCTGCACAACTAGAAAGACCTTGTCCCCGTCAATCTCATACTTACCTAATTCGAAAGAATCTTTACGGTGCTGGTAGAGATAGTCGATAGCCTTGTCTAGATTGGGATGAATTCCTTTGTAAAAAGTGATGTTTTTCAAATCGTCAAAAATCATACTCTTTCCTTCGTTTCTGATAGTTAACTAAAATCATTCTTAAGTTGATAAGTGTCTAACAAAATCTCTAAGGTAAGCAAATACCCAACATTTTGTAGACACTTATAACTCTGTATTCTCTTATACTCAATGAAAATTGAAGAGCAAACTAGGAAACTAACCGCAGGCAATACTTAAGTATGGCAAGGTGACGCTGACGTAGTTTGAATTCAATTTTCGCAGAGTATTAACCTTTGACAGCTCCCATAGTAATACCTTGAGTGAAGGATTTTTGGAAGACTAAGAAGACTGTTACGATTGGAACTGCTGCAAGAGCAGCACCCGCCATAATCAAACCATAGTTGGTTGCCATTTCGGCCTGCATGGTTGCAACCCCAAGTGAGATGGTCAAGTTTTGACGTGAAGTCAACATTACCAACTGCATGAAGTAGTCATTCCATGTATTGATGAAGGTAAAGATTGCAAGAGCCGCAAATCCTGGTTTCACAATCGGGAAGGCTACGCTCCAGAAAGTACGAATCTCACCACAACCGTCGATTTTAGCTGATTCAAGCAACTCTGTTGGAATATTTTCACTGAATTGTTTCATGAGGAAGACCCCGAATGGCCATCCAATCAAAGGCAAGATAACTGCCCAAAGAGTATCATGAATTCCCATGAAGTTGACGATACGTACCAATGGTACAAGGACAACTTGTTTTGGAAGTGCCATGGCAGCAATAAAGATTGCAAAGAGGATACGCTGTCCATAGAAACGTTTTTTAGCCAATACATAACCTGCTAAAGAAGAGGTTGCACAGACTAAGAACATGGTTACCAATGAGATAAACACAGAGTTCCACATCCACTGCATAGCAGGGTTTTGCACCATGAGTTGTTGGAAGTTCTCCATGGTTGGCATTTTAGGGAACCATTGTGGCGGAATCATAATGGTATCAGGCTGTGATTTGAAGGCACCTGTCAAAATCCAGTAGAATGGAAAGATGAACAGCACGGTCAACAAGAGCAAGATAATAGTTGAAATAACAGTGAAAGCTGTTAAAGGTTTCTTTTGTGTAGATTGCATAGCTGTCTCCTTTCTTTAGTATTCTACGTCGTTTCCAAGTACTTTAAATTGAACAAAGCTTACGATAGCGATCATGACTGCCAAGAAGACACCGATTGTGTTGGCATAGCCGTATTCTGTCAATTGGAAGGCTTTTTCGTAAAGGTAGTACATAAGTGTACTTGTTGAGTAGTTTGGACCACCAGATGTCAACAACTGAATCAAGGCGAAACACTGGAATGAGTTGATGGTTGTAATGATTGCAATGTAAAGAGTTGTTGGAAGAAGGCTAGGCCATTTAATCTTCCAGAAAACTTGCAATTCAGTCGCACCATCAACACGCGCTGCTTCAACCAGTGAATTGTCAATATTACCCATGGCAGCGATATAAAGGATAATCGGCTGACCAACAGATGTTGTCAAAAGGATAATCATAATCGCCATCAAAGCCCAGTTTTTATCTCCCAACCAAGAAATGTTCTGGCTGATGATATGGCTTGACTTAAGGACAAAGTTTAGAATCCCTGATAGTGGGTCATAAATCCATTTCCAAACAACTGTTACGGCAACACTACCTGTTACAACAGGAAGGAAGAATACGAAACGGTAGAAGGATCTGGCAATGGCATTTTGATGATAGGTCTGAGATGCTACAAAGAGTGAGAATAGAACAACAACCGGTACAGATCCAATAACCAGAATCACGGTATTGATTAAAGACTTCATAAAGACAGGGTCTTTAAACATGCGAATGTAGTTGTCCAAGCCTACAAACTCAAATTTAGTCATTGAGTAGTTAAAGAAACTTGTAATGAATCCCATAATCATAGGAGCCAAGACAAAGATGACAAAGAAGAATAATACTGGTGCTAGGAAAGCGTAGGAAATCACTGTTTCCCGCATACGAATTTTATTAACTTTCACAGTCGGCACCTCTCTTTCAAATAGAATAATTTTTTGACTTTCTTGAACTGTTTTAAAATCAAAATGAAATTTTTTAAGATTCGCTTATGTAAGAACTTCATTTTAATTTCGTGATAGTTCCTTACATTTCAAACAAAATCCCCCCTTTTCTTACATAGACTATGCACGGGGAAAAGGGAGGAATCAATCTGATTTATACTCTTCGAAAATCGAATTCAAACCACGTCAGCGTTGCCTTGCCGTACTTAAGTACAGCCTGCGGCTAGCTTCCTAGTTTGCTCTTTGATTTTCATTGAGTATTAGTGCTTATTGTTTTGTAGCTTTTTTAATTGTTTCGTTAGCTTTTTCAGTGAAGGCTTTCAAAGCATCCGCTGGTTTTTCGTCACCATTTGATACAGATTGCAACATTGGGAACCAAAGTGTTCTCATTTCAGCAAAACCATTGATAGTGTTGTAGTATGGTGAGTAGTATTTAGTCCAACCACTGATTGTTTCCATACGTTTGTCTTCATAAACTTTGCCAAATGATGTACGAACTGGGAAGGCACCTGTACGAACAACATCTTTTGGACCCCATTCTTTGTCATCCGCGATGAATTGAACGAATTTCTTAGATGCTGCAACTTTCTTGTCGTCTTTATTGTTGAATACTGCAAATCCGTTTACAAGGTATTCAAGAGCTGGTTTACCTGAATCTGATGGGAATGGTACTTCTACCACTTCTACTTTACTTGCTTCCAAGAGTTTAGCTTGGATACCGTTTTGAGATGGTGCCCAAAGGATTGTGTAAGATGTTTGACCGTTGGCAAAGTTTTGGATATCTGCTCCACCGTCAAATTGTGAACCGTTGTTCAACAAACCGTCTTTAATCCAGCTAGCTGCTTTTTCAAGACCTTTGACAAATTTAGGATCATCAGTTGTATATTTTGTTACATCTTTATCTGTTACAGAAGCTCCATAAAGGTTTGCAATGAAGGCACGTGTTCCTTGGTCTCCCCCTTGACCAGAACTGAACAATGAACCTGGTGTGTAGCCTTTATCTTTAAGTGCTTTCAAAACTTTTTCAAAATCATCAGTAGTCCAACCTTCTTTTACAAGGTTTGCAACTCCAGCTTCTTCCAACATTTTCTTATTCATGGCCATGTAGAATGGTGCTGAACTAATTGGATACATGTAAGCTTTGTCTCCAGCTTTACTTGCTTGTACGATATTTTCGTTGTTAACATCTTTGACGAATTCGTCTGTGAAGAGGTCGTTCAACTCAGCCAATTTACCGTTTTTACCGTATTGGATGATACGTCCTGGTGCGTCAAACAGTACATCTGGAGCTGTTCCTGCTTCGATAGCTGTTGTGATTTTTTCAGGACCTGACTTGAAGTCGATGGTTTCCAATTTCACTTTTACATCTGGATTTGCTTTTTCAAACGCTTCGATGATTGATTTTTCATATGTTCCAACACCGTCACCAGTTTTTTCTTGAGTGAAGACTGGGAATGCCCACCAAGTGATTTCTGTTTTTCCGCTATCGCTACCTGATTTCCCAGCATCTTTACTTCCGCCAGAATTACCACATGCAGCAAGGCCAAGAACCGCAGCACCCGCAAGTACTGTACAAGCTAGTTTTCTAAATTTCATTTGTATTCTCCTAATTGATAAGCGTATCCATATTGGATAATGAGTAAGATTGAACTTGTATACGTTTTCATTCTATCCGACGCATCCACCACTCTCCTCTTTTTTGAGATTGTGTTATTTAAGACCAGCAACGAAGCGTTCTGTAATCTCTTTTGGTCTAGTAATAGCGCCACCAACAACGATGCCTCGCACTCCATATCCAAGGATTTGTTTGGCTTGTTCTGGTGTATGAATTTTCCCTTCTGCAATGACATCTACACCGGCATCACAGAGTTTTTTAATTAATTCAAAATCGGGACCATCCACTTTTGGACTGTAAGATGTGTATCCTGATAAAGTTGTTCCGACAAAGTCAATTCCTGCTTCAACAGCTGCCAATCCTTCTTCGAAAGTACTTGTATCAGCCATCAAGAGCTGGTTAGGATATTTCTCCTTAACCTGACGAATGAAGTCTTGAATCTCTAAACCATCATAGCGTTCACGCTTGGTACAATCCAGAGCAATTACCTCTATATCAAGTTCTGCCAATTCATCAACTTCTTTCATAGTAGCAGTGATGAAGGGTTCTTGTGGTGGATAATCTCGTTTAATTATCCCAATGATTGGAAGTTTTGTGACCTCCTTGATTTCCTTGATATCACGAACACTGTTTGCTCGGATACCGACTGCTCCACCTTGCTCAGCCGCTTTGACCAGCAAGGGAATGACTCCTCCCGCTTCTGTATAGAGCGGTTCGTGAGGAAGGGCCTGACAAGAAACGATGATTCCATCTTTGATTTGTGCAATCAAGGCTTCTTTAGTAATCTGTGGCATCCTCTTTCCTCCTTTTCTTTGTTCTTATGGGTTCATTATATATTATTTTTAAAGCGCTTTCAATACTTTGTGGTAGAATAGATTTCAGTTTCAAAAGTATTTTATAGAACAGCAGTTTCTGAAAGTAGTTTCAGCACTGTCTTATTTTCAATTCGCTCAGTATCTAAAATGATAAAAAGAGATAGCCATCTTTCAAATGGGCCATCTCTTTTATCATTAACGATGAGCTAAATTCATTTTATTCAAGACCTAGTCTAGTTTTCTTTTCGTTTCTTTCCTAATGTAAAGACGGATAAGAGACCTGCCACTAATCCTATAGAAATAAGGGTTGTGTTTTCTTTGCTTCCAGTATTTGGAAGCTCATTTTGTTTAGCCGCTGGTGCTTGATAAGTAGCACCTTGTCCAAGAGATAACTTCTTAGCTGGACGTTCGTTTGCAGCTGCTAAGACTGGTTTGGTTTCTCCCTTGTACTCTGGCACTTCATGGACTGCCGCCTCAGCGCCGTTGACACCTCCTTTATACTCAGGAAGAGCATTTGAAGCTGCCAAGACAAAGTTAGCACCACCTCTATATTCCGGAACCTCATTTGAAGCTGCTAGAACTGAATTTACGCCCCCTTTGAATTCCGGTTTTTCTACTGTTGGTGCTGGCTCTTCTCCCACTGTTGCTAAGGGACCTGTATATTCAGGAATTTCTGTTACAAGAGCTTCTACTCCATTCACTCCACCTGTAAACTCCGGTTTTTCTACTGTTGGCGCTGGTTCTTCTCCCACTGTTGCCAATGGACCTGTATATTCAGGAGCTTCTTCAGTTACTGCAGGCTCAACGCCATTAACTCCACCTGTAAATTCTGGTTTTTCTACTGTTGGTGCTGGTTCTTCTCCCACTGTTGCCAATGGACCTGTATATTCAGGAGCTTCTTCAGTTACTGCAGCCTCAACGCCATTAACTCCACCTGTAAATTCTGGAACTTCATTTATCGCAGCTTCACTTCCATTTATACCATCGCTTAATTTAGATCCAGCTAAAGAGACTGGTAAATTGTGCATACTTTCAATTGCACCGTCTGCCAGACCTGTAATCCTTTGACCCATATCCTCTGGATTCACTGTGAATAGGAGAGTTTTTGTATCATACTGGGTCATGAAGGTTGCCGTTTTACCATTTGCCAACTGAAGGGTCGGAGCCTTATTTACCAATACTTCCGAATCAAACTCCATCGCAATAATACCTGGCCATTTTTGAATAGCATATTTTACTTTTGCTTCTTTAGGAGAAATTCTTTCCTTGGTCAAGAAATCCCAGTTGAATTTCTTGAAGGAAAGTGTATATGGAACCCCCCCTGGAGCATGGTGCTCATATAAAAGTCCAAATTCATCCGGTCCAATTTGTTGAAGAGAGTTATATGCATATTCACCTTCCTGAATCAAATGATGGTGCAACCAAGTTAACTGGCCATCTTCTTCAACACGAGCCACTCGAATATAACCATTTTTACGACCTGGACCGTTCGCATTCGCCAAGAGAATATACTCTTTACCATTTTGAACCGTATGAGTCGCGGCCATTTGAACATAAACATCTGGCACATCATAGCGATCAACGTTATTGTCCCAAGTTAGACCACCATCATGACTTGTCGCAACCTGTAGATCACCTGTCAAACCACGCATAAATAGTTTGAGGTCCCCATTGTTTAACTGAACAACAGAAGATTCCGTATTTTGAGCATAATAATTGTTCATAGTGCTTGAATCAACAACTGTACCATCATAAAGCGTACGATTGTCGTTGACACCACCTCCCATATGCCAAGTCTTTCCATGGTCATCTGAGTAGATAATTCGAGATGATTGAGAACCATTGAGGTGGTTGGTACGGTTAGTCGTATAGACAGGAACGACGATTCGACCTTTATTTGGACCGGTACGAAGGGTTATCCCCACTCCAGGACCCACACCCAAGAATTTCATCCAATCAGCTTTGACCATTGGAGTAATATCTTGAGGTGCTGACCAGGTCTTACCATCATCATCACTGTAAGACATCCATAGATAAGAATCCTTGGCAACTCTAAATGGAGACGTTTTATTACTTGTGAAATAAATATTTCCTAATAGTCGATCCCCTTGATATAAATCACCCTTATCACTATAAGATGGTTTCACCGGATCTACTACAACACGATAATCTGTTGGTTTCCCATCTGGGGTATAAACTGTGCCATTTTCACGTATTGTATAGGAGCCGTCTTCGCCTTCTTTATAGAGAATTTGATAAGTTTTGCCATCGATTTGTTTATAGGCTTCTTCTCTTTGATCAGCCATCCCAAAGATTCCTTTCCCTTCTGGGAACATATCATAGATAGAAAAAATTCGTTTTGTTTCAGGATCTTGAACCAAAACCATATCGATGTTCACTGGTGAACCGATTGATGGATCAGAAGCTTTTGGATTGTCTCGTAAATTTGTAATAGTTACTCGATTGCTCCATGTTTTACCCTTATCTTCACTTCGTCTGACGACCATGCCGATATCGCCCCAGTCACTTGAATGAAGACGACGCTCATCTGCACCAGCAATCAGAGTACCTTTATCTGTCTTAAGAAGTGCAGGAATACGATAACTCTTGATCCCATCTTTATTTGGTTGGTTATGCATTCCGCCTTCAAAAACATCTTCTTTCTCTGATATTTGCGCACCTTCAGGAAGTTTCTTTTCCAAATCACCTCTTTCAAACAGTTGACTCCGTGTTTGAACTTCATCTGGTGTTAAAGCACGATCATAGACAGTCAGGTTCCGAACTTGTAGATTGGATCCCCAAACAGTATTACTAGCACGCTTGGTGGCTCCGATTTGAGCATGTGTTACATCTGGCATATCTTTGATGAAATGACCAGATTTCAGACTTGTTCGAGATAATACCCCGTTCACGTAGAGGCGCACTCGACCATGAGGTAATTCTGCTGTCGGTTTTTCAACTGTGAAAGTTACTGAATTCCACTGGCCAGGACGTACTTGTAATGGAGCATCCGTATATTTATCATAAAATTGTGCTCCATTTGCATCACGTCCCTCAATTAAGGCTGTATTATTGAGAACAGCCATTGTGAAGTACTCATCTTTTTTCTTATCACTAGACACTGAGAATAGATTATAAAAATCTGGAGCTTTGGCATCTGGCTTGAATTCCATATGAATGGTCGCATTTTGAAGTTTCTTCAATGTATTTAACTCACTGGCTAGGTCTACACGCTGACCATTTTTCGCATTTGTTTCAACATCTTCTTTTTCCACTACTGGAGTTGCATTTGCGATGTCTCTAGCGTAATAATCTCGAGGAAGTACTCCCTCTTCTTCTTTATCTTGGTCCTTGTTACTTGCTTCTGTAGTTGCAGAATCTGTTTCTGGTTTATCAGCAGGAGCTGGTGTATTGTCAGCTGCAGGTGTATTTGTTGGAGTGGTTGTCTCTGCTTCAGCAGTCTCATTTTTCTTCAACTTATCCTGATCAACTTCCACACCATTGTCTTTTGCTGTTGCCAATTTTCCAGCTAATTCACTATCTAAATGAGCAAGACTTCCTGAAGAAGCTTCTTTTGGTAATTCTGATAAACCTTGATTATTATTTTCAGCTGCAGTTACAGTTGAGTTTCCTTGTTCATTTGCCAATACAGGGTTTACTCCAAACACCACAGCACCAATGGTTACAGAGGCTACACCCACTGCAAATTTACGAATACCATATCTTTGTTTTCTGTCATAATTCTTCTGATTCATCTTTCTACCTTTCAATATCACCAAAAAATAAAGCGCTTTCTTTTTGTTTTAAAATTTTTACTCCCGACCATAGGAAAACACAAGAAAGTAATTAATAAACGAGAGTTCCTCTCCTTCTCTCTTTCAAAATTTAGCTAGCTGTAATCCAAACAGTAGCTCTTTCACTCCTTTCCTAGAGACTTTTTCTTTATTATACAATAAAGTCATAGGTTTATCTCAAGCTTGTCATAGAATAGATTTTACTTTCAGAAATATTTTAATATTTTAATATTCTTAAAAGTACTTTCAACATATATAACAAAAAAGAGAGCTACTGGCTCTCTCATTCATCACTTTATATACTTAAAAGAAATCTCACTACCACAGAGCCAGTTGTAAACTTGATCATTGACAAATACATTCATGGCTTCGTGAGCATACTCTGGCATGATACGATAGGACTTGTCACAGGTCAGACGGTTGTAAATCGCAAACTGGGTAATAGGATAGCAAACATCATCGTCCAAGCCCGTAATCATCTTAACCTCACCCTTGATACGATGGGCAAGATTTTTCACATCGATATAGGCAAGGGTCGCCATGATTTCCTCTTCAGTTTCGTGGAAGGGGTCGTGAAACTTGAAATAACGGAAAAGTTCGTCATAGGCTTCACTTGTATTACCAATCTCAAGCACTCGTCTGAAGTCTGACAAGAAAGGATAGATGGCTACTGTTTTCTGAATCCGAGGATTGAGCGCTGCCGCAACCAAGGCTAGAGCCCCTCCTTGTGAGGCACCATAGCTAGAAAGACACTTCTCATCCACCTCAGGCAGACTAGCAATAATGTCAACCAACTGGTAAATGTCCAAATAAACATCCTTATAAAAGAGATGCTCCCGACCTTCCACAGCACCACGGATAATATGTCCCTTAACCGTATTTCCTAAAGGAGAACGCAAACCGTCCTGTGAATAACCTGACTGCCCCCGCACATCCATGGAAACAACACCGTAACCAGCCACAGTATAGGCCAGCATGTCAGCCCAGTCCCAGCCACGTCCCATATAACCATGGAAATGGAAGATTATCGGAACCTTCTCCTCACTCTTTGGAAGAACGACGCGCGCATAGACCTTACCTTCCTTGCTTCCTTCAAATGTTAACTCATAGCACTTGACTTGAGGAATGTGGAAATCTCTTTCCTCCAACTGATAAGCTGGAAGAGTTGAAACTTTTTTCACTTCCCCATCCCAGAAAGCATCAAAGTCCTCTGGAACCTCATCCCGTCCTCTATAAGTCTTGATTTCTTCTAACAAAGCTGGATTTTTCATAATATGCTCCTTTTTTTGTAATCGCTATCACCACTCTAGCATATCTAGAAAGGCAATGCAAGAAAGAAGGGCAAATAGAAAGAGATTTTAGATTCTTTACTTTTAGGATAATGGACTGAAAGTAGTTTCAAAAATAAAAAAGAGCATTTCGCTCTTTCTTCCTTATATTTATATTATTTTGTTGCTTCTTTCTTTTGGAAAGTGGTTTGGTAATTTACTTTAATCGTTACGGTCATGTGAGAGTCCTCGTTTCTTTTTGATGACTCTAGTATAAGGGGCTAACCTAAAAGCTAGCTTAAGATTTCCTTAGAGAAAGCTTAATCTAGATGTTCTTTCTTTTCCAAATGAAGGGCAATCATGCGCCATTCTGGATCCTCTTGCCAAGCTTCTATCGAACTAATGTAAGTAGCAACCTTTCTGGCTTCTTCTAAAATCGGAAAATCTTCGATAATATCAGCCACTTGGAACTCTGGAAGACCTGACTGTCTGGTTCCAAAAATCTCACCTGAACCACGCATTTTCAAATCTTCCTCTGCAAGGACAAATCCATTAGTGGTTTCTGTCATGATGCGCATGCGGTCTTTCCCAGAATCCGTCTTAGGATTGGCAACGAGAACTGCATAAGACTGCTTATCTCCCCGACCCACACGACCTCTGAGCTGGTGAAGCTGGCTGAGACCGAAGCGATCGGCATCCATGATAATCATAACGGTCGCATTGGGAACATTGACCCCAACCTCGATAACCGTTGTCGAAACTAGAATAGCCGTTTTTTGCTCTTTGAACTCCTGCATAATCTGGTCTTTTTCGTCACTCTTCATCTTACCATGTAGAAGAGCCACTTCTGCCTTACCTGCAAAATGAGCCGTCAATTCCTCTGATAAGGCAATGGCATTTTTCAAATCCAGAGCTTCTGATTCTTCAATCAAAGGAGAGATGACATAGGCTTGTGAACCTTTTTGGATTTCCCCCTCTAACCAAGTCAAGACCTGAGGCAATTGCTCATGTTTGATCCAGCGCGTCACAATAGGCTTTCGTCCTGCTGGCATCTGGTCAATAATGGAAACATCCATATCTCCAAAGGCTGTGATAGCCAAGGTTCGTGGTATGGGAGTCGCCGTCATCATGAGGACATCTGGGTTGTCGCCTTTTTCTCTCAGAACACGCCTTTGCCCTACACCAAAGCGGTGCTGCTCATCGATGATAATCAAGCCCAGACGAGCATAATCCACCCCATCCTGTATTAGAGCGTGAGTTCCGATAATCAAATCAGCCTCACCCTTGGCAATAGTCTCCAAGACTTCTCTCTTTTCTGCAGCTTTCAAGGAACCTGTCAAAAGAGCCAGTTTCAAGTCTGGAAAGAGGTTCTGTAAACTCTCAAAATGTTGCTCTGCAAGGATTTCTGTTGGTACCATAAGGGCTGCTTGGTAGCCAGCCGTCACTGCCGCATACATAGCCAAGCCAGCGACCACCGTTTTCCCGCTCCCCACATCCCCTTGCAAAAGACGATTCATGTGGTGGTCCGACTTCATGTCGGTCAAAATTTCCTGTAAACTCTTTTCTTGAGCTGGGGTCAGAGCAAAAGGAAGGCTTTCTTTAACAGCTGTCACTTTTTTCTGAGACCAGTTCAAAACCAAACCGCTTCCCTGAACTCTATTTTCAGACTTGAGCGTCTGCAATTGCATTTGGAAATAAAAGAGTTCCTCAAATTTGATACGGCGAAGAGCCTGCTTGTATTCTGCCAAATCCTTTGGAAAATGCATAGCTCGGACTGCCTGACAACGGGACATGAGTTTGTATTTGTCCAGCAAAGACTGGGGAAGATTTTCCTCAATCAAGAGGTCCAATCCCTGATCAAAGGCCGTCTTAATAACCTTGACCAGACTGGCCTGACTGATTCCCTGAGCCAAGCGATAAACAGGTTGGAGGTCATCTTCCACCTGAGCTAGGACCTTCATCCCAGTCAGACTAGCCTTGGCTCGGTCCCATTTTCCAAAGACAGCAAGGGTTGCTCCCAACTCTAGCTTATCTGCTAGATAGGGCTGGTTAAAGAAATTCACCGCAAAAACGACTTCTCCCTGCTTGAGGCTAAAGCGCAGACGATTGCGCTTGAATCCATAATACTGGACACTGGCAGGAGTCACGACTTGACCAGATAGGACTGCCTTCTCCCCGTCCTCTAGTTCCAATACTTGCTTGGTTTTGAAGTCTTCATAACGGAAAGGAAAGTAGAGCAAGAGGTCTTGCAAGTTTTCAATTCCTAGTTTGGCGTATTTTTCTGCTGACTTTGGTCCCACACCAGGCAAGACATGCAAGGGTTGATGTAGATTCATGCTCCACTCCTTTCTTTTCTAATAATATTCTCTCGGAATGCGGTCGCTGAGAAGACAAACCACCTCGTAGTTAATAGTCCCACGGTAGGTCGCTACCTGAGTAGCCGTTATCTCCTTACCCTCGTTAGAACCAATCAATGTTACCTTGGTTCCTAAGGGATAAAGCTTAGGCAGACGAATGGTGATTTGGTCCATAGATACTCGCCCAACGATTGGGCAAGCTTGTCCATCTACCAAGACAAAGAAATTCTGCATGTCACGTGTCCAACCATCCGCATAACCGATTGGCACCGTCGCAATGACTTGCTCGCTGTCTGCCTGATAGGTCGCTCCGTAGCCCATGCAAGCTCCGGCTGGAACTGTCTTGACATGAACCAGAGCAGACTCCAAGGTCAAGGCTGATTTTAAATCATAAGGGAGATTTAAAACTTCTCCACTGGGATTCAGGCCATACATAGCGTCTCCCATACGAACGGCGTTAAAAATAGTCTCTGCATGCCAAAGAGTCGTTGCCGAATTGCTGGCATGAACCAGCTCTGGAACTTCTTTCATACTGGCCAAAATAGTTTTAAACCGTTCTAACTGGGCATTAAAGTAGTCATCTGATTCCTCGTCTGCAGTAGCAAAGTGGGTAAAAATCCCTTCAACACGAGCACCGTGTTGTTGGAGCAAGTCTTGAGCCTGCTCAGCCTCACAAGCCTCTCGAAAACCAATTCGTCCCATTCCTGAATCAATCTTGAGGTGAACTGTCAATCCAGTTAGGTCAGCTTCCTTATCTAACAATACTTGAATCCACTCCAGTCCAGCCACTGTCAAGGTGATGTCGTATTCTTTAGCTAGAGCAACAGCTTCGATTTCAGAAACTCCTAAAATGAGGATTCGTTTGCCGAGTCCAGCATGTCTGAGTTCAATGGCTTCATCAATATTCGAAACACAAAAGCCATCAACATCATCTTGAATAGCCGTCGCAACAGCAACAGCTCCATGCCCATAGGCATTAGCCTTGACTACTGCAAATTTGAGCGTTCCTTGAGGGATATGAGCCCCCATTTGCTGAATATTTTGTCGAATAGCTCCCAGATGAATCAGAGCCTTGGTTGGTCTATGTGGACTAGCTTTCATGATTTTCCTCCAAAATGACACTGGCTGTCACAAACTGATCGGTATGGCTGATAGATAGCCAAATCTTTCCTAAAAATGGTGCCTGACTAAAATAAGGCGCCCCGCGTTCATTGTTCAAGACTTCCAAATCCTGAAAACCGAGCTTTCCAATACCAGTTCCCATAGCCTTGGAAAAGGCTTCTTTAGCCGACCAGCGACCAGCCAAATATTCGATTTGCCTGCGCCCTTTAAGACTGGTAAACCGTTCCATTTCCTTAGCGGTCAGCACGCGCTTAGCAAAGCCTTCATGTCGTGTAACTGCGCTTTCTATCGAAGCCAATTCTTCGATGTCAATTCCGTGTCCAACTATCATTCTCATCAAAAGGAGTTGAGATCCCCCAACTCCATCCTTTTCACTTATTTTGTCAAGGTAGCATAAATCTCTTCTACCAAGGCCTCTGTATTTTCCCAACCTAGACAAGGATCGGTAATGGAGCAACCAAAGACCTCTGGTTGGTTTTGACGACCATCTGCTAGATAAGATTCAATCATAAAGCCTCGAACTATCTTTTTAATCTTCTCATTCCAGTCACGATTTTGCAAGGTCTGGCGAACAATTCGAATCTGCTCCATATATTGCTTGCCTGAATTATCATGGTTGGTATCAATGAGAATAAAGGGATTTTCAAGTCCCATGGCTTCATAGCGTTCAATGGCATTTAGCAAGGTCTCATAGTAAAAGTTAGGCTCATTTTTCCCATATTCATTAACTGCACCACGAAGGATGACGTGAGCCAAGGGATTTCCTGAAGTCTCAACTTCTTGACCATGGAAGAGGAAGGTTTGTTTGTTTTGGGCGGCATAGATACCGTTAAACATAACACCAAGATTCCCAGAGGTTGGATTTTTCATCCCGACTGGTGCATCAATCCCCGAGGCCACAAAGCGGTGCTCTTGGTCTTCCACAGAACGAGCTCCTACAGCATGGTAGCTGACCAAATCATCTACCAAGACCAGATTTGACGGATAAAGCATCTCATCTGCCGTTGTCAAACCTGTCTCTGTAATGACGCGGTAGTGCAACTGGCGCACAGCCTGCAAACCGTTAATCAGGCTTGGAGCCTTAGAGGTATCTGGTTGGTGAACCAAACCTTTATAGCCGTCTCCGTTGGTGCGAGGTTTAGCTGTATAAACACGCATAACCATGAAAATCTTGTCCGCCACCTTCTTCTGCAAGGCGGATAAACGGCGGGCATATTCCAAGACAGCCTCTTCATTATCAGAAGAGCAAGGACCAATCACCAAAAGGATCCGGTCATCTTCTCCTGAAATGATGTCTGCCATTTCTCTATCACGACGCTCCTTTAGTCGCAAGGCTTCCGCAGACAATTGGGTTTCTGCTTTGATTGCTTCAATATCGATTTCTTGACCTTTTTCAATAAATGCCATCTTATTCTCCTAGCGTTTGGTAGATTTCTCTGACAAGGGCTTCTGTATTTTCCCAGCCAAGACAAGGGTCCGTGATAGACTTGCCAAATACTTCCGGTTCGTTTTGACGGCCGTCTTCTAGATAAGACTCAATCATAAAGCCACGAACGTACTGCTTGATTTTTTCATTCCAAGCACGGTTAATCAAGGTCTGGCGGACAATTCGAATCTGGTCCATGTATTGCTTACCAGAATTGTCATGATTGGTATCCACGATGATAAAGGGATTTTCTAAACCCATTTTCTCATACTGGGCAATGGTATCCATCAAATTATCATAGTAGTAGTTAGGAATATTCTTACCATACTCATTGATTGCTCCACGAAGAATCGCATGCGAAAGCGGGTTCCCAGTTGTTTCCACTTCTTTTCCTAGAAAAAGGAAGCTTTGTTTGTTTTGAGCAGCATAAATCCCATTAAACATGACATTGAGATTTCCAGAGGTTGGATTTTTAAAACCAGTCGCGAAATCTGCTCCACTGGCCACAAAGCGGTGTTGCTGGTCTTCAACTGAACGAGCACCAACCGCCATGTAAGAAATCAAATCATCCACAAGCGGAAGATTTTCAGGATAAAGCATTTCATCAGCAGTCGTCATACCTGTTTCCGTGATGACACGATAATGAAGATGGCGCACGGCTTTGATTCCATTGATAAGACTAGGCGCTTCTGTCGCGTTAGGCTGGTGAATCAAGCCCTTGTAACCATCTCCGTTGGTACGGGGTTTGGCAGTATAAACACGCATAACCATAAAGATACGGTCTGCTACTTCTTCTTGTAGGACTGACAAACGCCTAGCGTATTCAAGAACAGCTTCTTCATTGTCAGATGAGCATGGCCCGATTACCAAGAGAATCCTCTGGTCTTCTCCACGTATAATGGCTTCTAGCTCTTGATCGCGCTGTGATTTTCTCTCCAAAGCTTGGCCTTCTAATTTTGATAAGGCACGAACTTCTTCAATATTAATTTTAGGACTTTTTGCTGTAAATACCATAACTCATCTCCTTATAAAGTAAACGGATACCAAGTAAAAATTTACTTTTCACAAGGTATCCGCCTCTAAACTATCTCATTTTATTGTCTTTTACCGTGACAGTTTTTAAACTTCTTACCAGAACCACATGGGCAAAGTTCATTCCGTCCAATCTGGCTCAAATCCAGATTTTCAGGCATATTTGCTTGGTGGGCAGCGATATTACGAGTCGCTGTTGTACTGATATGGTGTTCTGCTTGTGGTCTTTCTTGTTCATGAATTTGTGCTTTCATCATCAAGCGTGTCACATCAAACTCAATCGAACCAATCATGTCATTAAACATACGGAAACCTTCTGCCTGATACTCAACAACAGGATTGTTCTGAGCATAGCCACGAAGTCCAACCGCATTACGCAATTGATCGAGGGCATCGATATGATCTGTCCACTTGTTATCTACCACTCGTAGAATCAAGACTTTTTGGAATTCTTTAACTGCTTCTTCATCGCGTAGTTTTGAAACCTGACTATCGTAAACTTGCAAGGCACGTTGGAAGAGCTCTTCCTTAATTGCCTTATCAGACAAGCCTGACAAGTCTTCCATCGTAATAGAATCTTCTGGAAGCAAGTTGTACTTAGCAAAGTTCAAAATTGCCTCTAGTTTTTCATCTTGTTTTGCACGCGCATGACCATCAACGACACGACCAATCGTGCGTTTGATCATAGCCTGAATTTCAGGTGCCAAGTCACGATCTGCAGTGATGACATCGTAACGTTGAGCGTAGATAATCTCACGTTGTTCACGCATGACATCATCGTATTGAAGGACTTGTTTACGAGTATCGTAGTTATTTCCTTCGACACGTTTTTGCGCCGCCTCAACCTGACGCGTCAACATGCGAGACTCAATGGCCTCTTCAGACATGTTCAAACGTTCAAAGATTCCCTTCAAGCGTTCAGAACCAAAACGTTTCATCAAGTCATCTTCAAGAGATAGGTAGAATTGTGACTCACCTGGGTCTCCTTGACGACCTGAACGTCCACGAAGCTGGTTATCGATACGACGGCTTTCATGACGTTCTGTACCAATCACACAAAGTCCACCCAATTCGCGAACCCCTTCACCAAGCTTGATGTCAGTACCACGACCGGCCATGTTGGTTGCGATAGTAACAGCACCACGTTGACCAGCATTCATGATGATTTGGGCTTCTTTATAGTGGTTCTTAGCATTCAAAACTTCGTGAGGAACGCCAGCTGCGACCAATTTCTTAGAAATGTAATCACTAGTTTCAACCGCTACTGTACCAACCAAGACAGGTTGACCTTTTTGGTAACGAGCCTTAACGTCTTCGACAACCGCCTTAAACTTAGCTTCAATACTTGCATAAAGAAGGTCTGAGTGGTCAATCCGTTGAACAGGACGGTTGGTTGGGATTGGAATAACACGAATGTTGTAAATTTCACGGAATTCTTCTTCCTCAGTCTTACCTGTACCCGTCATACCAGACAATTTCTTATACATACGGAAAAGGTTTTGGTAAGTGATTGAGGCAGATGTCTTAGTTTCATCCTGAATTGGCACACCTTCTTTAGCTTCAATAGCTTGGTGCAAGCCATCAGAATAACGACGACCTTCCATAGTACGACCTGTAAATTGGTCAACGATCAAGATTTCTTGCTCTTCGCTCACCACATAGTCAATATCGAGAAGCATGATGTAGTTGGCACGAAGGGCGTTATCGATAAAGTGAGTCAAAGCCACGTTTTCGATATCATAGAGATTTTCAAGTTTGAAGTAGCTTTCCGCCTTGTCAATCCCTGAATCAGACAAACCAATCGTCTTAGACTGCACATCGATGATGTAGTCGTCTTTGTCCAAAGATTTTACATAGTGGTCTGCCATGTGGTAGAGCTGACTGGTTTCAACTGCGTTAGCACCTGATACGATCAAAGGTGTACGCGCCTCGTCAATCAAGATTGAGTCAACCTCATCGACCAAAGCATAGTTAAGCGGGCGTTGTACCATGTTTTCAGCACGAACGACCATGTTGTCACGAAGGTAGTCAAATCCGATTTCTGAGTTGGTTGAGTAAGTAATATCACACTCATAGGCTTCTTTTTTCTCCATTGGAGATTTGGCAGCCAAGTTAATCCCTACTGACAAACCAAGCCATGAGTACAATTCACCCATCTCAGTTGCGTCACGTTCTGATAGATATTCATTGACCGTAACTACGTGAACCCCTTTACCTGAAAGGGCATTGAGGTATACTGGCATAGTCGCAGTCAAGGTTTTTCCTTCCCCTGTACGCATCTCTGGCACGTCACCATGGTGAAGAACGATTCCCCCCATAACCTGAACCTTATAAGGGAAGAGACCTAGGACACGTTTAGCACCCTCACGGACAACCGCAAATGCTTCATAAAGCAATGAATCCAGTGATTCTCCATTTTGATAACGTTCTTTAAATTCAACTGTTTTTGCTTTTAGTTGGTCATCTGTCAAAGCAGCCATTTGGTCTTCGTATTTGAAAACCTTGTCGGCCATCTTTTCCAGACGACGGATTTCTCCTTTATCATTTTCGATAATTGTTTTTAAAATATTAGCCATGTTTTTCCTTACTTTAAATTCCGAATATTTTAGAATGTTCTTTTAATTTTAGCACAATTACTGATTATTTTCAAGGAAGAATCCCCATTTTGAAAAGGAAAAAGAGGCTAGTTTCCAAGCTAACCTCTCTGACTTTTATGATACTTTAATTGCCAAAAATCGGCAAAAGAGCAAATAGAATAAATAGATTTATCCAAAGAGAAAGACAGTAGATGAGTCCAAAAACAAAGAGACTGACTTTCTTGGATAACAAGGCCATCAAAATGGACAGAATGCCAAAAACTAGCAAGATTTTCTGAATAACGAAAATGTCAATCGTTATCCCCAGAACCGGACTACCCCAAGGAAGAAAGAAGAAAGCAAGCCAGATCAACAGAACTAAACCAATATAGACCTTGGAATAACGTGTAATAAATGGTTTTAGACGTGTCATAAGCCACCTCCTATAAACAAAACCCATATAACTCAATGCCTTTCGCCCTTAGACTTTCCTAGTTCCCGTCTCAAGCGAAACATTTTTTTGAAACAGGAATAAGTTAACCAATTCATACTAATAGCTAGTAGAATAAAAAGAAACCAAACGCCCCATAACTTGATATCTGTCACATTTCTCAAGACGATATTGAAAAATAGAACTGAAAAAACTGTCCAAGCAAGGCTAAAAAGAGCATAGAGGGGGATGTAAATCCAGTAAAAATAGTAAAAAAATGGGAAAAATTTACTATCTCTATTATCCTTGTCAATCCAGCTGAAAAAGTAAATACAGGGAAATATGAGTAAGAATTTAAACAAATGTTTCATCACCAGCCCCCTCTATTTGATAGCGTTTTCTTTACCTTCATTCTATCAAAAAAATCTGGAAATGTCATTCCAGATTCTACTTTTTTATTTGCGTTTTCTTGCGATGAGATGAATTGGTGTTCCCTCAAAAACAAAGGCCTTGCGGATTTGATTTTCCAAGAAACGCAGGTAAGAAAAGTGCATAAGTTCTTCTTCATTGACAAAGATAACAAAGGTTGGTGGTTTGGTTGCCACTTGGGTCGCATAGAAAATCTTGAGACGTTTTCCTTTGTCTGTCGGTGTTGGGTTGATGGCAATAGCATCCATAATCACATCGTTCAAGACAGCTGATGGGATACGTGTGTTTTGACTTTCGCTGATTTGCTTGATCATCTCAGGCAGTTTGTGGAGACGTTGCTTGGTCAAAGCTGATACAAAGATAATCGGTGCGTAAGGTAGATATTGGAACTGCTCACGGATATCTTCTTCCCAGTTTTTCATAGTGTGGTTGTCTTTTTCAAGCGTATCCCACTTGTTGACCACGATAATCATCCCTTTACCAGCTTCATGGGCAAATCCTGCGATACGTTTATCGTATTCACGGATTCCTTCTTCCGCATTGATGACCATTAAGACCACATCTGAACGGTCAATAGCACGCATGGCACGCATGACAGAGTATTTCTCAGTATTTTCATAAACCTTACCAGATTTACGCATACCAGCCGTGTCAATCATGGTAAACTCTTGACCATCTGTATCTGTAAAGTGGGTATCAATAGCGTCACGCGTTGTTCCAGCAACTGGACTTGCAATGACACGGTCCTCTCCCAAAATAGCGTTAATCAAGCTTGATTTTCCAACGTTTGGACGACCAATCAAACTAAACTTAATGACATCTGGATTTTCTTCTTCATATTCATTGGGAAGATTTTCTACAATAGCGTCTAGCACATCCCCTGTACCGATACCATGGACAGATGAGATAGGCAGTGGTTCACCCAAACCAAGGGCATAAAAATCATAGATATCATTTCGCATCTCAGGGTTGTCCACCTTGTTAACCGCGAGGATAACTGGTTTGTGGGTCTTATAAAGCTTACGGGCTACGTATTCGTCTGCATCAGTAATTCCTTCCTTACCAGACACGACAAAGACAATAACATCTGCTTCTTCCATGGCAATTTCTGCCTGGTGCTTGATTTGTTCCATGAAAGGAGCATCGACATCATCGATTCCTCCTGTATCAATCATGCTAAAGGAACGATTGAGCCACTCACCCGTTGCATAGATACGGTCACGTGTCACTCCTTCGACATCTTCTACAATGGAGATTCGCTCACCAGCGATCCGATTAAATAGGGTTGATTTCCCAACATTGGGACGTCCTACAATGGCAATAGTTGGTAGGGCCATAACTTCTCACTTTCTACAATAACTTCTTCTGTTCAAGATTTTTTCTAGTTGAACTTGGTTCAGCTTGACCAAACTGTTCTGCTAGGCGCTGACTCCAGCTTGTGGTCGCACGCGCTCCAGCATAGTCAGCCTGTACACGGTCATAAGCTTCGATTGCATCAACTGTTTGTTCCTGGTATTCTTCCTCAAACACCACTTGATTCAATGGCAAGCGAGGTTTGACTTCATGTTCTTCATTTGGTAAACCTAGTGCTATCCCAAAGACAGGATAAGTGTAGTCAGGCAGGTTAAAGAGCTCTGCCACTTCTTCTGACTTGTATCGAACCAAACCGATAATCACACCACCATAACCCAAGCTTTCAGCTGCCAACAGAGCATTTTGACCAGCAAGAGCTGCGTCGACTGAACTAATCAAGAGGCCTTCCACACCTTGGGGTTGGAAGGTGTCGGTATGAAGTCGTGCTCCCTTTTCTGCTCGATTCAAATCTCCGACAAAGAGAAGGAAAACAGCTGACTGGCGAATGGCTTCTTGAGGTACCAATTCATACAAGGCATCTTTCTTCTCTTGACTTCGTACCACAATCACAGAGTAGGATTGGAAATTCTTCCAAGATGAGTCCATCTGGGCTGCTGTCAGGATTTTAGTCAAGTCTTCTTGAGGAAGGACTTGCTCTTTAAACCTGCGCACTGAAGTATGAGCCTTCATTAATTTGATTGTTTCTGTCATCGACGGTTCACTCCTTCTAAACGAGTCTCCTCAGCCAAATAACGGATGCGTTCCATGACACGTCTGGCTTCCCAGGTTTCGTCATTTCCATGCTTTCCTTTAGCGAAATGTAGCTCCAATTCTTCAAAGTTGAAGTTGGAGGTAAAAAAGGTCGGTAAATTTTCCTGCATCCGATATTGGAGAATGACTTGCAGGATTTCATCCCGCACCCAAGCTGTTGATTGCTCGGCACCAATATCATCTAAAATCAGGACTTCAGACAGTTTAATTTCATCCACCAAGGTCTTAACATTGCCATCACTGATGGCATTTTTGGCATCAATGACAAAGCTAGGATAGTGGAGAAGAGTGGATGAAACACCACGTTTTTCTGATAAATCATGAGCCAAGGCAGCCACCATGAAACTTTTACCCACACCAAAGTCTCCATATAAATAAAGACCTTTTCGAATAGCTGGATATTGCTCCACGAAGGCTAATAGTTTTTCAAAAACTGGCAAGCGACCCAAATCATCCAAGTCTACTTGAGCCAAACTAGCTTTCTTGAGACTGGCTGGCAGATTGATTAACTTAAGACGGTTCTTAATAGCCGCTTCTTTTTCTGCTGCGATTAGTTCAGGAGTTTCTTCATAAGAAACATCCGCATAGCCATGATTCATAACCAAAATCGGCTTGTAGCCTTTGGCAATATAATCCGTATCCCCACGGAGAAATTTGTCACGCTCGGTGATGTACTGATTAAACTTGGAGATACTGCGATTCAATTCCTCTGGAGTAAGGGATTTTTGCTGGATAAAGGCCGCAACATCAGGGTCCTTCATGATTTTCTGGACCAAATCTTGATAATGAAGACGGCTAGGTTGACGTTTGAGTACGTCTCCGACACTTTCCATCTAATCTCCTCCTTTTTCTAATCGAGCTAATAGTTCTTGTTTCTTACGTTCTAGTTCCAAACGAGTTTCCTCGCTGGTTTCATTCTTATAATCTGGATTGCTCCACTTGGGTACATTGGACTTGGTAGGACTGGGTTTACTGCTTTTTTGAGCCTGATTCTTTTGCCCACGCTCACGGATGCGTAAGACTGCCTCTTCTGCCGAATGAATCTTTTGATAGGCATAGTCATTGGCCACCTTCATGGCATATTTCTCATTGATGTTTGCCGAATCCACCTTATTAAAGGTCAATAAGAGAATGATATTAATGACTTCGTCCAGCAAGCCCAAGCCAGCCATCTGTTGCAAGAGTTCTCTTTCTGTTTGGGTAATGGTTCCCTTGCGTGTTTGCTTGATTTCTGCCAAGAACTGCAGGGCAGTTTTACTTTTGGCTTCTTTGATAATGGTCGTTTCCTTAGGACTAAAGTCAGAGGAAACAGGTTTTTGAGCGATTTTTTCCCGCATGCGTTTGGTTGAAATAACCTGGGAAACAGCTGTTGACTTGGCCAATTGATAAGTTTCAAACCAAGTCCATTTCTTCTCCTCGGCAATGGCAAAGAGGTTTAAGACATCGGACTGCTCATCCGCAAAGCGAAGCCCATCTCTAGCCATAAGCTGACGAAAATGGTCCAAGTCAAAATCGTTGACCACTTTCTTCTTGAGACCAAGGTCTTCTTGACTTCCTAGTTCTGCCAAGTCTGGAAAGACTTGATTGAGTGAGACAGGTATTTCTTCTCCCTCAGCACTCTCAACTTTCAAATCCTCCACAGCTGCATCGCCAATCTTCTTCTCCAAAAGTCTGCGATAAACAGGATGTTCCAAGAAGTCCTGACTCGAAAGTGGAGTATGGAGAGCTAGCTGATAGGTATCACCCTTTTGATAGAGGGTTAAGAGATTAAAAGCAGATAGGATTTTCAGGGATTTTATCAGTCTATCCATCCCAAAGTTAAGATGGTTGAGAATGCTTGAAAAAAGATATTCTTTTCTACCATTATCCCAAAAACTAATCGTATAAAGATAAAGGCTCAGTGCCTCCTGACCGATAATCGGGAGGTAGCACTGTACCAGAGATGAGGTATCTTGCGACACCCGATTATTCTTTAGATAAGAAAAACGGTCAATTGGCTTCATTTATCTTTCCTTTTTCTTTTTAGAGGACTGGGTGATTTGTTGGAGCAAGCTCTCTAGCTCACTGACATCCTTAAAACTACGATAGACACTGGCAAAACGTACATAGGTAATCTCATCTAACTCAGCCAACTCCTCCATGACGAGTGAACCAATGTCCTCACTTTGAATTTCATTTTCATTTCGACCACGGAGTTTCTGTTCGATACGATTGACTACCATGTTGATTTCATCACTTGACACAGGACGTTTCTGGGCTGAGCGGATAATCCCATTAAAGATTTTATCTCTGGAGAACTGTTCCCGTGTGCCATCTTTTTTAACAACCACTAAGGTTCTTTCTTCTACCCGTTCGTAGGTTGTAAAACGGTGTTGGCATTCATCGCACTCACGTCTTCTACGAATAGTGTTCCCTTCTTCTGCTTGGCGACTATCGATAACACTTGACTTGGTAGCCCCACATTTTGGACAACGCATCCTTTCCCTCCTTATCGTTTTCTTTTCATTATACCATTTTTTAAGCGATTCCCAAAACAATTCTTCTTTTTGCTTGACAAGTTTTTTGTTTTGTTGTATTATTTAATTAAGACAAAAGGATAAAAGAAAGGAGACCAAGATGTCCTGGACATTTGACAACAAAAAACCCATCTATTTACAGATTATGGAGAAAATCAAGCTTCAGATTGTTTCCCATACACTGGAACCCAATCAACAACTGCCAACCGTGAGAGAGCTGGCTAGCGAGGCCGGTGTCAATCCAAACACCATCCAAAGAGCCTTGTCAGACCTCGAACGAGAAGGATTTGTCTACAGCAAGCGCACAACTGGACGATTTGTGACTGAGGATAAGGAGCTAATCACCCAATCGCGCAAACAATTATCAGAAGAAGAATTGGAACACTTCGTTTCCTCCATGACCCATTTTGGCTATGAAAAAGAAGAACTACCAGGCGTAGTCGGCGATTATATTAAAGGAGTTTAAGCCTATGTCATTACTAGCATTTGAAAATGTATCCAAATCTTATGGAGCAACCCCAGCCCTTGAAAATGTTTCCCTTGACATCCCAGCTGGAAAAATTGTTGGTCTCCTTGGGCCAAACGGCTCAGGAAAAACAACCCTGATTAAACTAATCAACGGCCTCTTACAACCAGATCAAGGACGTGTCCTTATCAACGATATGGACCCAAGCCCAGCAACCAAGGCTATCGTAGCTTATTTGCCAGATACAACCTATCTCAATGAGCAAATGAAGGTCAAAGAAGCCCTAACCTACTTCAAGACCTTCTATAAAGATTTCAATCTGGAACGCGCCCATCATCTACTTGCAGACCTCGGCATTGATGAAAATAGTCGTCTCAAGAAATTATCAAAAGGAAACAAGGAAAAGGTACAACTGATTTTGGTTATGAGTCGTGATGCTCGTCTCTACGTTTTAGACGAACCCATTGGTGGAGTGGACCCAGCAGCCCGTGAGTATATCCTCAATACCATTATCAACAACTACTCCCCAACTTCTACCGTTTTGATTTCTACCCACTTAATTTCTGATATCGAGCCAATCTTAGATGAAATTGTCTTCCTTAAGGACGGAAAAGTCGTCCGTCAAGGCAATGTAGATGACATTCGCTATGAGTCAGGTGAATCCATTGACCAACTCTTCCGTCAGGAATTTAAGGCCTAAGTAAAGGAGATTATTATGTTTTGGAATTTAGTTCGCTACGAATTTAAAAATGTTAACAAGTGGTATTTAGCTCTTTATGGCGCTGTTCTCTTCCTCTCTGTTCTTATTGGAATTCAGACACAATCCTTAATAAAATTACCTGAAAAAAATCTATCTGTTCTACTTTTTTTTCTATCTACTGTCTTTGGTGGTTTGATGGTTACACTTGTGATTTCAACTATCTTCTTGATTATTAAACGATTCAAAGGAAGTGTCTATGACCGACAAGGCTATCTGACTTTAACCTTGCCAGTTTCTGAACACCATATCATCACAGCCAAACTAATCGGTGCCTTTATCTGGTCGTTGATTAGCACTGCTGTCTTACTCCTATGTATCTATATTATCTTATTGTCAACAAATTCTGATGCAGTTCAACTTTCTACTCTTCTGTCATTTGTTGCAGAACATTTTACCGGCTTTAGTCTTGCTGTCTTATCCTTCCTACTAAATACCATTTCTGGAATCCTCTGCATCTACTTGGCCATTTCCATTGGACAACTGTTCAATGAATACCGTACAGCACTCGCTGTTGCAGCCTACATTGGTATCCAAATCGTCATTGGATTTATTGAAGTCTTCTTCAATACCAGTACTAACTTCTATATTAATTCACTTGCAGGATTTAATGATAATTTCTATATGGGAGCAGGTATAAGTATTGTTGAAGAACTCATATTCATAGCTATCTTTTACCTCGGAACCTACTACATCTTGAGAAACAAGGTTAATTTGCAATAAAAAATGCCCAGCTAAACAGCTGGGTTTTGATTTAACTCAATATCAAACTGGCTACAATGGGGCTGACAAAGACATAGAGAATACCGGTGACACCGATAGCCAAGCCACCCATGGCTCCTGCTACAGAACCGTATCGAAAGGCTGTTCCTGTTCCAACTGCGTGGCCTGTTCCTCCAAGGGAAAGACCAACAGCTACTGGGTCATCAATTTTCAACCACTTCAAGAGGGTTGGGCCGATGACACTGGTTAAAATCCCAGTCGCCACTACAACCACCAAGGTCACGGTCGTCAGACCTTGCAATTTTTCTGTAATTCCCACTGCCATAGCGGTTGTCACTGACTTAGGAAAGAGAGAAATGGCTAGGAAAAAGTCCATGCCAAAGATTTTAGCCACAAGAGCTGTGAAAGAGGTATTGACCACTACCGCTAACAAACTACCAAAGAGAATACTCCGAGCATGATGCTTCATCAAGTGAAAACTCTTATAAAGCGGAATCCCTAGAGCCACTGTCGATGGGACAATCAAGTTATTCAGATAAACTCCACCTTGATAGTAATCTTGGTAAGAAATCCCCGTCACCTTTAGAAAGATGATAATGAAAACAGCTGACAAAAGCAGAGGAGTTGTCAATGGATGAGGAAAACGTCTGTAAATCAGCATTCCCACTAGATAAGCTAAGATAGACAGGGCAAGCCCAAACAGGGGATTGGAAACAAATTCACTCATTTGGCATCTCCTTTCTCATAATCTCCCTCAAACCGTCGTTTGATAAACTGAACAACCAAGGCAATGAGGATAATGTTGATAACAGCCGCAAAAAAGACAATCAAAACAATGGGCAAGAGATAGGGAGCAATCACATCAAACTTTTCCATGATTCCCACTGCTGGCGGCAAAAAGAGAATGGTCATATTGGCCAGCAAGAAATTTCCCACCATGTTGACATGTCTGGTTCTCAGCCACTTGAACTGTAAGGCTAAAAACAAAATAATTAAACCGATAATACTGCCTGGGATGGGCAAATGAAAGAAACTGGAAATTCCCTCTCCGATTAGAGAAATCACAAAGAGAATCATTAATTGAACATATAATTTCATCCTAAACTCCACGAAATAGACTTCTTGCATACCAGTTTACTCTTTTTTCAGAAAATTTCAAGGAAATGCACAAGAGTTGATGAAAATTAGAGAGGAAAGGGGATACAGGCAATTACAGACTAGTGAAAACAGGCCTAATTTAGGATAAAAGATTTCAGCGTCCTTCTTGCCAGCCTTCTTGAAAAGTAGTATAATCATTGCATGCGCAATCATCTTGTGATGCAGAGACTGTTCGTGAATGGACATTCTTCTATGTTATAACTTTAAAAAGAAAGGAGATACTATGACCTACTTGGAAAAATGGTTTGACTTCAATCGTCGTCAGAAAGAAATTGAAGGTCTCTTAGAAGAGACCATTGCCCAGCAGAGTGACCAAAGTCTGACCTTGAAAGAGTTTTACCTACTCTACTATCTGGACTTGGCCCAAGAAAAATCTCTACGACAGATTGATTTGCCTGATAAACTTCATCTGAGCCCGAGCGCTGTTTCTCGGATGGTGGCTCGCTTAGAAGCTAAAAATTGCGGTCTACTTAGTCGCAGGTGTTGCGATCAAGATAGGCGTTCTAGCTTTATCTGCCTGACAGGTGATGGTCAAAAGACACTGGCCTCGCTACAAAAGGCTGTCGAAGAAAGCTTGGAAACTAGTTTGGATTTCTTGATTTAAGATGATTTTAGAAAAAAGTTGCGTGCGCAATCATTTTTCTTGACATTCTCTTTTACAAGGAGTAAAATAAAGTCATCATTAAACAAAGGAGTTTTTAAAATGATTGAAATTACCTATCTAGATGCCAGCAAGAACGAAAGAACTGTGACTTTCGAGTCTTATGAAGATTTTGATCGTTCACAACAAGCTTGCCTTATCGGCGTCGCAGACTACTACCCAGTCCAAAAATTAACTTACAACGGTCATGATTTGGACTACCATGGGACTTATGGAGATGTCTTCTTCTATCTCATGAAACAAGATTTAAGCCAATATAACTAAAAAAGGAGAAATACAATGGCAAAAGCAATTACAGATGCAACATTCGAACAAGAAACAAAAGACGGTTTGGTCTTGGTAGACTTCTGGGCAACTTGGTGTGGTCCATGTCGTATGCAAGGTCCAATCTTGGATAAATTGTCTGAAGAACTTTCAGAAGATGTCTTGAAAATCGTTAAAATGGACGTTGATGAGAATCCAAACACAGCTCGTGCTTTTGGAATCATGTCTATCCCAACTCTTCTCTTCAAAAAAGACGGCCAAGTGGTGAAACAAGTTGCTGGTGTTCACACAGCAGAACAAATCAAGGCCATCGTTGCGGAATTGAGCTAATCACATTAGAGACCAAGTACTTTCTTTGGTCTCTTTTTTCTTGCCCTTTGCCATTTTTCAAAAAATATGCTAGACTGTAGGTAGAATATTACGATGTTTGGGACATGCCATCGCTAAAAAAAACCTCTACTTGGTATTTTTTAGCTCCCTCATGGGAGCTTTTTGCGTGCTCTGAACATTTCCCATTTTGGAAGGAGTACTATGAAACGTCAATCAGCCTTGGTCGTCTTTAGTGGCGGTCAAGATTCCACAACCTGCCTCTTCTGGGCCAAAGAACACTATGAAACAGTCGAAGCTGTCACCTTTGCCTACGGTCAACGTCATCATCTCGAAATTCAAGTCGCTAGAGAAATCGCCAAGGAACAAGGCATTCGTCATCACATCCTAGATATGTCTCTGCTGGGACAAATCACTGAAAATGCCCTGACTTCTGATATGGAGATTAAGCAAAAAGAGGGAGAGGTTCCCAATACCTTCGTTGATGGTCGCAACCACCTCTTTCTATCCTTTGCGGCAGTTCTTGCCAAACAACGTGGCATTAAAGACATCGTGACAGGTGTTTGCGAGACAGACTTCTCAGGCTACCCTGATTGTCGAGATGTCTTTGTCAAATCCCTCAATGTCACCCTCAACCTTGCCATGGATTACGACTTTGTTATCCAAACGCCTCTCATGTGGCTGGACAAGGCTGAAACTTGGGAGTTAGCCGATCAACTCGGTACCTTTGACTACGTTCGTGAAAAGACCTTAACCTGCTACAATGGAATTATCGGAAGTGGCTGTGGAGATTGCCCAGCCTGCCACCTACGTCAGCATGGTTTAGATGTCTATCTCTCACAGAAAGGAGAGGTCTAATGTTTTTTGCACCCAAAGAAATCAAACAAGAAACTGGGGAGTCTCTTGTCTACAATCCTCACAGAACCTTGGTATCAAAAGAGTTCACTTTCGATGCTGCCCACCACCTCTTTCACTATGAGGGGAAATGCAAATCCCTTCATGGCCACACCTATCATCTGCAGATTGCTGTTAGTGGATTTTTAGATGAGCGTGGCATGACCTACGATTTCGGAGACATCAAAGCTATTTACAAGAACTACTTAGAGCCCCACTTGGATCATCGCTATCTCAATGAAACTCTGCCTTATATGAACACGACTGCTGAAAATATGGTTTACTGGATTTTCCAAACCATGAGTCAAGAGTTACCTGATGAGCGTGGTCTTCGTTTGGAATACGTTCGCCTCTATGAAACTCCGACTTCCTTTGCAGAGTTTAGACGGGAGTGGTTAGATGACTAGGGAACGTGTCCTCAAACTACCAGTTCTGGAAATTTTTGGCCCTACCTTTCAAGGTGAAGGTCGTGCTATTGGGCAGAAAACCATGTTTGTCCGCACTGCCGGTTGCGACTACCACTGCGACTGGTGCGATTCTGCCTTTACTTGGGATGGTTCTGAAAAACCAACTCGCATGACAGCTGACGAAGTCATTGCTGAGTTGGATAAACTAGGGAGCTACGACTACGTCACCCTGTCTGGGGGAAATCCTGCTATCCTAGCAGCCAATATGGCTGAACTGGTTACTAAGCTCAAGGAACGTGGTGTCACCCTTGCTGTTGAGACCCAAGGCTCTCGCTGGCAAAATTGGTTAAAAGATATCGACCAGGTTACTCTGAGTCCCAAACCTCCTTCATCCAAGATGGAAGTCAACTTTGAGACCCTGGACTTTATCGTTTCCCAACTGGATCCAGACAAGGTCACCTTTAAAATCCCTGTCTTTGATGATGCAGATTTAGCCTTTGCTAAAGGAATACAAGAACGCTACCAACCAGATGTCCTTTTCTTATCTGCTGGAAATCCTGAACCCAAGGCTACAGGAAATATTATCCAAGATCAACTGGACCGTCTCAAAGAACTCTGGGAACGCGTCGCTGCCGACGATAGCTGGGGCAATGTCCGCGTCCTTCCTCAACTGCATACCCTCCTCTACGATAATCAACGTGGTGTTTAAGATTAGAAAGAAAAAATCATGTCACAACAAGAAGAAATGAAAAACCTCAGCCTACTGGGCAACAAAGAAACCAACTACATCTTTGACTATCAACCAGATGTCCTCGAATCTTTTGACAATCGTCATGTGGAAAATGACTATTTCATCAAATTTAACTGTCCTGAATTTACCTCACTGTGTCCAATCACTGCTCAACCAGACTTTGCGACCATTTATATTTCCTACATTCCTGACAAGCTCTGTGTTGAGTCAAAATCCCTCAAACTCTACCTCTTTAGCTACCGAAACCACGGAGATTTCCACGAAAACTGTATCAACACCATCGGGAAAGACTTGGTCAACTTGCTAGACCCTCGCTATTTAGAAGTCTGGGGAAAATTCACTCCGCGCGGTGGCATCTCAATTGACCCTTACTACAACTACGGTAAGCCTGGAACTAAGTATGAAGGCTTGGCAGAACAACGCCTCTTCCAACACGACCTTTATCCAGAGAAAATTGACAACCGTTAAACTCATACGAAAAAGCCCTGTTCCTCGAGATGAGGAGCAAGGCTTTTTGAGTTTCAATTATTCTTCTGTTCCAAGGAAGTTTTTCGCAACAAGAGCTGCAAGAACTCCACCAACGATTGGTGCAAGGATGAAAATCCAAACTTGTTGAAGAGCTGCGCCACCTACCAAGACAGCTGGTGCCAAGCTACGAGCTGGGTTTACTGAAAGTCCAGTAATGTTCAATCCGACAAGAATCATCGCCATCAATGACAAACCGATTACCAAACCAGCAATCGCGCCATTTCCCTTGCTTTCTGAAGTAACAGTCATGATAACCAAAACAAACAAGAAGGTTGCAATGACTTCAAACAAGAATCCACCAAAGACAGTGACACCGTTTGCCAAGGCATTTTCACCAAGACTAGCAGTTGACATACCTGAGTTAGCCAAGAGGAAGAATACCGCAGCTGACGCAAGGAAAGCTCCAACAACCTGACCAAGGATGTAGTTGACAAGCTCTGAAGATGACAAACGTTTGTTTACAAACATAGCGATCGAAACAGCTGGGTTCAAGTGAGCACCTGAAACAGTTCCGATTGAGTAGGCTGCAACTACGATTGCTAAACCAAAGGCAAAGGCGATTCCAAGGTGACCTAAGCCATCAAGACCATTTCCAAAAACAACAGCTCCTGTCCCAATGAACACAAGCATGAAAGTACCGATTAATTCAGCAACAAATTTTTTCATTTTCTTTCTCCTTTTTTCAAAAACTAGATACTAGTCTATCAAAAGTAGGAAAGGGTTTCAAGAAAATTGATTGGAAATTTCAGGTTAAAATTCTGTAAAAACGGTAGTGTTTATTTGAAACATTTTTTTCAAAGGTGTATACTAATAGCGTAGTTTTGATAGGGGTTACAAAACCCATTATAAAAGCTCATTTGTAAACCTTTGCTGTTCTTTTATGAACGTTTGAATGGTATCGTGAATACCAAGGAGGAATCATATGTCTAAAGTTGCTATTGTCACAGGTGCAGGTCAAGGAATCGGTTTTGCAATTGCGAAACGATTGGTTCAAGATGGCTTTAAGGTAGGAGTCTTAGACTACAATCCCGAAACAGCCGAAAAGGCTGTTGCCGAATTATCAGCTGAAAATGCCTTTGCTGTCGTAGCTGATGTTTCGAAACAGGCAGAAGTTGCCCAAGCATTTCAAAAAGTTGTTGACCATTTTGGTGATTTGAATGTTGTCGTAAATAATGCTGGTGTTGCTCCAACTACTCCTCTTGATACAATTACTGAGGAACAATTTACACGTACTTTCGGTATCAACGTTGGTGGTGTCATTTGGGGGTCACAAGCTGCACAAGCGCAATTTAAAGCACTTGGCCACGGAGGTAAAATTATCAACGCAACTTCTCAAGCTGGTGTAGTCGGTAATCCAAATCTAACTGTTTATGGTGGAACCAAATTTGCTGTTCGCGGAATTACGCAAACATTAGCCCGTGATTTAGCAGACTCAGGTATCACTGTTAACGCCTACGCACCAGGTATTGTGAAAACACCAATGATGTACGATATCGCTCATGAAGTTGGTAAAAATGCAGGAAAAGATGACGAGTGGGGTATGCAGACATTTGCAAAAGATATTACCCTAAAACGCCTATCTGAACCAGAAGATGTGGCTGCTGCTGTCAGCTTCCTTGCAGGGCCAGATTCAAACTACATTACAGGACAAACCATTATCGTTGATGGTGGTATGCAATTCCATTAAGATACAGGAAAAGAGGTTGGAAAATGATTCAACCTCTTTTATTAGTTTTCATTATTAGTTAGGAGGATACAATAGAAACTCTTTCAATAAATAATATTAGCTTATCCCTAGTATTGAAAAGACTGGATGGCTTCTTTCAAGTCATCTTGTAAACTATTTCTCTGGTCAAGTTGGACATAGACTTCCAACAGACAGGATCTGAAGTTGGAAAATTTATAAAAATCTTCCCTTTCTTCTATCGGAAAGTCAACAGCTTTTATCCAAGAAGCTACTTGCTCTTGCTCCAACTTCCCTTGTAAAATAGGTTCATAGATTACTCTTGCTAAACGCCAATCCTCATCATCTGTAAAACGAATGGACATTCTTTTAAATAGTTGGCCAAGTATCTCAAATACTTCATGAACCCTGTTTTTAGGAAAGTCTGGATGACAAACCACCTCTGTCAGTAAATCGGCTCCATGTGCAAAAGCATGAACCCAACCATACTGACTTGAAAAACCCGTTGTATCCTTTTCTTTTGAAAGATAGTGCAAACCTTGATTTAAAAGGACATTACGAATTTCTGCTTTTAATCCCTGATAAAAAATCGATTGCTGGTTGGCATCTGCAGACAAGAGATTTGCATAAATAAGCGCCCTAAAAGAACGTTCAAGGGTTGACAAGCCTACCTTATCAATCTCTTTATATAATCCTCCATCAGATAAAATTTCCTCAGCAATGAAATAAAATTGTTCCTGTGTAAATAGCTCTTCCTGAATCCCTCTAGCAAAGCTTATAAAAACAAGGTCATCGCGAATTTCTGGAGAAGAATCTCCCAAATGATCAAGCAACCATTGGATTTCTTCCTCATGATAACTTGGTTTTTCTTCTGCTATTTTTCTAAGTAACTCTTGATACATGGTCAATACCTCTACATTTCTAGCAACTTGATATAATCTAGACCCCATTTCTCGACAGCATCTAAAACAACTCTGAATTCCTGCCCCATTTCAGTTAAGCTGTACTCAACTCGTGGTGGAACTTCAGCATAGACCTTTCGTTGAACAATCTTATCCTTTTCTAATTGACGGAGATGACGGGTCAAAATAGTTTGAGTAATCCCAGGCAATAATCTCTGCAATTCTTTAAATCGTTTGGTACCCGTACTCAACTGATAAATGATTACCAGTGCCCATTTCCCCGTTAAAACCCTCTGCGTTGTTGCAAATGGACAAATACCATACTCACTCACTTTATTTGTCATAAAATATCTTCTTTCTATTTTTTAAAAAAATTTTATCTTTTAGTATCAATAATAGTACTACTTTTGATACTAGCTATCGAAAAAGTGTCTACTTGTTTTTTTGTTTGTAACTGTTACAATTATATCATAAAAAAGAAATGGAGAATAGATATGTCAACAAACTTAGAAATTTTCAATGCTTATAACCAAGCTTTAATTGCTGGTGACTTTCCTGGTGTCTTTGAAACGATGGCAGACGATATTGTCTGGCATCAACCTGGTACTCATAGTATATCTGGTTCAGTTGTTGGTAAGGACAAGCTAGGAACTCACCTGGCTACATTTGCTGAGAAAACTAATGGAACCTTTAAGGTGATAACAAATTGGGTTTCTGACAATGAGGATTTAATCGCAGCCAATGTTACTTTTCTTGGAACACGTGCTGATGGTACTGAACTCAATATGAACGGGATTGACCTCTTCCGTATTGAAGACGGAAAAATCAAAGAAGTTTGGCTCTTCTCTTCAGATCAAGCTGAAGAAGATAGCTTTTGGGGATAATTTAAGAGGCTAGGACAAAAAATTTTGATTTTAGGAATTCTTTATTCTAAATTTTTAAATCAATAGATTAGAAAAAAAGCGAACAAGACAGAATTCTGAGTATCAGATAACTCGTTTTGTTCGCTTTTTATATTTAAGGTTAGACTTTTGTCCCAGACTCTTTTAATTTACTCTCCCAACTGGGCACTGTAGGCAATAATCTGGTCAACTGTGTCTGACAAGAACTGAATGGTATCACGGAGTGGTTTGTCTGTTGAGATATCCGCTCCGATAATCATGGCTGACTCAAGCGGTGTCTTGCTGCCACCTGATTTGAGGAGGTTGAGCCAGTCTTCGGCTCCAGTTTCTGAATTTTTCAGATGGAGGTAACCCGCAGTCGAGATAACAAGACCAGCAGAGTAAGTGTAGCTATACAAGCCCATGTAGTAGTGAGCTTGGCGCATCCAAGTCAGAGCCGCATCGTCGTCAATTTCAATGGCACCTCCCCAGAAGTCTGTCAAGACTTCCTTCATAATGCTATTAAGCTTGCTTGCTCCAAATGTTTCTCCCTCTTCAATCAGTGTATAAACCTTGCGCTGGAAGGTTGCTTCCAAGAGGTGGGTAATGAAATTATGGAAGTAGGTATCTGTCAAGCGGTGGGCAAGAGCGAAGCGTTTTTGACGCGGATCGTCAGACTGGTGTTCCAAGTAATCACTTAAAAGCAATTCATTGAAGGTTGACGGCGCTTCGACATAGTAAGTAGACATGTGGGCGTTGAAGTAACTTTGGTGATTGTCTGAAAAGATGAATTGACCAGAATGCCCAATTTCATGAATCAGGGTATAGACATCGCTCAAACGACCTGTCCAACTCATGAGGACATAAGGGTGCACGCGATATGGATCCGCCGCATAACCACCAGAATCCTTACCACTATTGGCAGCAAAGTCCACCCAGCGCTCTTCTTGATAGCGAGCAACTTCCTGACAATATTCTTGCCCCAAAGGCTCTACCGACTTCATGACCAAATCATAGGCATCGTCAATAGTCACTTGAGGATTAAGGGCGCTATCCAAGTCCAATTTCCAGTCAGCAAAGGTCATCTTTTCAAGACCATTGACCTTGGCAACATGCTTGAGATATCTCTGAGCAACCGGCGCAAAGTCCTTCATGATGAGGTCAATCTGGCGATCAAACATAGCACGGTCTACTTCTTGCTCAGCTAGAAGATAGTCAAAGACGGAGTCATATCCCTTCATATCTGCCAATAGTTTTTCAGACTTGACTTGGGCTAGATAGGCTGCGGCAGCCGTATTTTGGTGCTTACGAAGTCCTTCTGAGAAGGAACGGAAGGAGTTCTCACGAACCTTAGCATCCTCATGGTTTTGGTAGAAATTCTCATAGGTGACAAAGCTGTTTTTGTAGGTCTTGCCATGGGCTTCAAAGTCAGCCATTTCAAAATCCCCAGCTCGCATCTTGGTGTAAATGTCCTGTGGGCTGTAGAAAACTTCACCCAGATTGGTCAAGGCCTTCTCCACATCTGCCCCTAGATAGTGGGCTTTTTTGATTTTGGCCTGACGAATGGCTGCAGTCAAATGTGGCAAGTCCCCCAAACGATTTAAGACTTCCTCGTCTGCTGCCACCAGAGCATCGTCAAAGAAGGTCAAGGCTACGCTAGCGTCTGTTTCAAATTCCATCCCAGCTTGGGCAATATTGGCAAATTCTTCATTGTTATAGTCTGTCGTCTGAGGCATAAAACCATAGTTACCGATATGGCTCATCTGGATGTAGATTTGCTCCAATTCCGCAAAGGCCTTCTCGAAATCCTCAAAAGTATGAAGATTGCCCTTGTAATCACGGCTAAATTGGTTGATATCTTCGCGAGCTTTCTCGATTGCACGCAAGAAATCCTCACGGTCTTGGTATAGGGCTGTTAAATCCCAAAGTTCCTTTTCTGGAAATTCTGAACGGTGTTTTTGTTCCATTTTCTTCCTCTTATTTCTCTAATTCTAATAAAACACTAAGGGCTGATAAGGCGTAAAGCGGTGCTGTTTCTGCTCGCAAAATACGAGGACCAAGACCTGCCAAGACTGCTCCCTTAGCTTCAAAACTTTCGATTTCTGCAGGTGACAGACCACCTTCTGGACCAAAGATAAAGAGCAATTTGGCTCCCTTCTCGAGTCCATTAACTGCTTGTAAAAGCGCAGCGGCTTCTCCTTCTTTTGCCGACTCTTCATAAGCCACTACAATGCGGTCAAATTGGTCAAGTTGGGCTAGAAAATCTCCTTTCTTCTCAAAAAGCTTGATACTTGGGACCAAATTACGCTTGCTTTGTTCTGCTGCTCCAAGGGCAATTTTTTCTAGTTTTTCAACCTTTTTACCCAATTTCTTGCCATCCCACTTGGCAACTGACCAGTCTGCTGGGAAGGCCCAGATTTGACTAGCTCCGAGTTCGGTTACTTTTTGAGTGATAAACTCCAGCTTGTCTCCCTTGGGAAATCCAGATGCGATGGTTACTTGAACGGGCAGTTCCACATTGTCATCTAGTTCTTGGACCAACTCAAACTGACGAGCTTCCACATCCAGCACATGCGCCAAACGCTTGACTCCATCATCAAAGACCAAAGTAACCTCATCATCTTCTTTCAAGCGCATTACCTGAAACATATGCTTGCTGGTTTCCTTATCCTCGATGATGACTGGCGAGGTAGCATTACCCTTTACAAAATACTGCTGCATGCTAGCCTCCAATCACACCGGAAATATCCTTGGTTTTCTTAAAGACACAGGCATTCCATTCCCCTTGAACCATGTGAGTTTCGAGGAAAAATCCAGCTGACTCAGCCGACTTGCGCACCATGTCCCACTTGTCCTTGATAATCCCACTCATGATGAGGTAGCCTTCATCCTTGACCAATCGATAAGCATCATCTGTCAGATGAATGAGAATATCCGCCAAGATATTAGCCACAATGACATCTGCCTCAATCTCAACCCCCTTAAGCAAATCACCTGCAGCTACATGGATGTTTTCCATGCCAGGGTTGAGCTCAATATTTTCCTGAGCCACACGAACCGCTACATCATCTAGGTCGTAGGCGAAAATTTCCTTAGCACCCAGTAGCGAGCTAGCAATAGAGAGGACGCCTGATCCAGTCCCCACATCTAGCACTGTTTCCCCACCACGAAGAACCTGCTCCAAGGCAAAGAGGCTCATCTTAGTGGTTGGATGGGTCCCCGTACCAAAAGCCATGCCAGGATCCAGCTTGATAATCTTTTCCCCAGCAGTCGCCTCATAGTCTGTCCACGACGGCACGATGGTCAAATCATGAGTGATGCGAGCAGGTTCATAGTATTTCTTCCAGTTGTCTGCCCAGTCTTCCTCAGCCAAGGCAGTCGTCCCCATCTTGACTTCACCCAAATCCATAAAATCTGTCAATTCTGCTAGACGAGCCTGCAAATCTGACTCAACCGTTGCTACATCAACCGTATCAGGGTAATAGGCTGTCACTACGATTTCTTCTTGCTGCTCGACCTCAGGGAAAATTTCACCGAAACGATTGACGTTGCCCACATAGTCCATACTGTCTTCAATCGCAACACCCTGGGCACCCAGCTCAATCAAGAGATTAGAGACTAACTCCTCTCCCTCACGCTTAACTGTAACTTTTAACTCTTGCCATGTTTCCATTATTAAGATACCAAGCCCGTAAAACACAAAGCCAAAATAGGAAATTCTCTGAAGACGCTTGTGTCTAAGAGAAGTTTATCTTTTTGGCACAGTGTTTAGGGCGGGTTCAGTTTAGAAATTTAACCGAACCATCCTTTCTAATCACTTACTTTTAAATAATCTTTTAATCTCTCTTGCAACTGAGGTACAGCTTGACTGGAGCTAAGAAATTCCTCGACATTCATCAGCTGATGGCCCTGTCCTTCATCTCCAAAGGTAATATTGTCAAATTGTTCTTGTCTTAGCTGACCAACCATAAAGACCGATTGCTTATCTTTAAAGATTACGCTAGGATAAATCTTGCTCCAAAGCAGACAGTCTTCATCTAAACGAATTCCCAGTTCCTCATAAACTTCACGCGCCACGCACTCAAAAGGACTTTCATCCCCCTCTCGTCCTCCACCAGGCAACTCCCACATGTTGGGACAAGGGATATCGTCCTTGTCATCACGTAAGATAGTCAAGACCTTATCCCCACAAATCAAGGCAATCTTGCAACCTTGGAAATCAGTAAGTTCTATTTCCATATTAGACTCCTTCGGTTAATTCCTTTTCCAGCTCGGCTAACCAGTTTTGATAATAGCTTTTCTCATCCCGTAACATCCGGCTGCTATTCATTTTCTGTCTAGCAATCTTCATAGCCTTGTGAGTTTGGACTACATCTTTCTTTACCTTAAATTGATACCAAGCTTGAATGACCTGCATATCTGCTGTTTTTATAGATAAAAAGGATTTGACCCCTCGAATACTTGCATATTCTTCCGCTTTCTTAGTATCTCCTTCCATCAGAGCAACTTGAAGAAGGTATAATTGAGAAATAGTTTTAGACATTGAATTATCTGTTTTCTCTAGCACAGACTGAAACTGTTGCTTCGCAAGCTCTATATTATCATCCAATATGAATACCAACCCCTGAAGAGTCTGAACACTTTCTGCAAAACTCCCTCTCACATCCTCATCAACAGACATGATAAAGTCTTTTAAATCATATTCTTGAGGAGCTAGCAAGGTCTGGGCAGAATGCCTCAACATCAGGTAGGCGTATTTCGTATTTTCAGGGTGTTGTAGTAATTCCCAAATTTTTGCTCCATCGGTAATCCCAACTGGCAGAGCATTAAATAGAAGAAGAGATAAATTTAGACAAATCCAAGTGCCTGCAAAATACCAGTTTGTTGTCAAAAAACCAAAAAGTGTTGCCAATGATATCAAGCAAAGGTGAACTATCAAGCCTCCTGAAAGCATCAAGATGATTCTTTGATCACTTTCATTCTCTTTTAAACCAATATACTGAGCACCAACATTTTTTATAACTGCTGTTCGACTAAGATGAAGCCTTCCTGACTTTTTGGTTAAAAGAAAGTTCCCTAATCCAAAAGCCACCAGCCGATAGCCTGTCAGATAACCACAAAATGCATGACCAAGCTCATGAAGAATAAAGATTACATACATGCTTAGAAGAGCGAAGGCATAACCAAAAGTAAAGACTAAAACTGCGGAATACCCCAACTCTGCAAATGCGATTGTTCCACAAGCAAAAGCTAGCATCATCACAAGAACAGACACTGTCTGAATCAAATACGTCACAATTTTTTTCATAAAATCTCCAACCAACTCCTAATATCTCGGATAAGGATAAAATTCTCCCTCTTCCAAGCCAACTTTTCCTTCTTCAAAGACTTCTTGGTTCCATTCCATGACAAATTCTTCTGCTTCTGGGTCTTCCAAAAAATCCATAAGCGCATCTAGCCCAACCTCGGCAGTATCTTTAAGGAATAGTGCAAAATAAGCTAAGAATTCGCGGGAAAATCCTTTTTTAGGCAAGTAAGGGATGACAGTCAAATAGTCTTCCTCATTGACTGTTGATTTAGCAGGATTGTAAAAAAGCACTGCTTCTTCAAAGAGAATGTCATCTGATGAAACCTCTCCATCTTCATCCACCATCTCCACACCTGCAGCATTTTGCGCTTCCAATAGAAAACTCACTTCAACCGCGTGATTGCGCTTGTCCCAACTAATCTCAAAGTCAAAGGGAAAGTTCTTCTCCAACTCTTCCTCTAAAACATCTAAAAATCCGTATGTTGCCATTTTGTCCTCTTTCTATGCGACTCTTAAATCGCCCCGATTACTCGGAAATATGCTAAAATAGATACTACCATCTTACCACATATACATCAGAAAATCCACGTTAGAAAGGACTGCTATGCCAGACAATCTCGCGCTTCGCATGCGCCCTAAAACCATCGATCAGGTCATCGGTCAGGAGCATCTGGTCGGGCCTGGAAAAATTATCCGCCGCATGGTGGAAGCCAATCGCCTGTCCTCCATGATTCTCTATGGACCTCCGGGTATTGGAAAAACCAGTATTGCTTCAGCCATCGCTGGGACTACTAAGTATGCCTTTCGAACTTTCAATGCGACAGTTGATAGTAAAAAGCGACTGCAAGAAATTGCGGAAGAGGCTAAATTTTCAGGTGGACTTGTACTACTCCTTGACGAGATTCATAGACTAGATAAAACCAAGCAAGACTTCCTCTTGCCTCTCTTGGAAAGTGGACTGGTCATCATGATTGGCGCTACAACTGAAAATCCTTTCTTCTCTGTCACTCCTGCCATTCGCAGCCGTGTTCAAATTTTTGAGTTGGAACCTCTGTCTAACCACGACGTCAAAGAGGCTCTTCAGATCGCTCTAAATAATCCTGAGCGTGGTTTTGATTTTCCAGTAGAACTAGATGAGGAGGCGCTGGACTTCATCGCGACCTCTACAAACGGAGACCTTCGCTCTGCCTTTAACTCACTGGACTTGGCAGTTCTCTCTACCCCTGAGAATGACGAGGGCATCCGCCACATCACCCTAGACATCATGGAAAATAGCTTGCAGCGGAGCTACATTACCATGGACAAGGATGGAGATGGCCACTACGATGTTCTCTCAGCCCTGCAAAAGTCTATCCGTGGCTCAGATGTTGATGCCAGTCTTCACTATGCTGCCCGCTTGATTGAGGCTGGTGATTTGCCAAGTCTCGCTCGTCGCTTGACCGTTATCGCCTATGAAGATATCGGCTTAGCCAATCCTGAGGCCCAGATTCATACCGTGACTGCTCTGGATGCTGCCCAGAAGATTGGGTTCCCAGAAGCCCGCATTCTCATTGCCAATGTCGTCATTGATTTGGCACTTTCTCCAAAATCCAACTCAGCCTATGTAGCTATGGATAAGGCACTTGCTGACCTCAAAACATCAGGGCACTTGCCTATTCCGCGACACCTGCGTGATGGGCACTACAGTGGAAGCAAGGAACTGGGGAATGCCCAAGACTATCTCTATCCACACAACTATCCTGGAAATTGGGTCAAGCAAGACTATCTGCCAGAAAAAATTCGCAATCATCACTATTTCCAAGCAGAAGATACTGGTAAATATGAACGGGCTTTGGCTCAAAGAAAGGAAGCTATCGACCGTTTGCGAAAAATCTGAAATCCTTTTCAAAAAATTGCACTTTCCTCTTGATTTTTTTTGAAAAAGTGGTATCATATAAACATAGAAACGCTGTGGTGTACGACTTCACACTTAAGTGTTGACCGACTATTTTTTGTATTATTAGGGAAACAAAAGTCTTCTAACAGCATGTAGGCCGTCTCACACGGAAACAGCTTCAGTTAGAGCGAGTTGCCCACCTGCTTAATTGCGCGGGTTCAATACAAACCGTGAAGTTTCGGCACCAATACAGCTTTTTCTTTGCCTCCTTAGCTCAGCTGGCAGAGCAGCGGACTCTTAATCCGTGGGTCACAGGTTCGATCCCTGTAGGGGGCATCTAAATCAACAGGAAAAAGCCTTGATAACCAAGGCTTTTTTTTGCTTGTCAATAACTGATTTGCTCCATCATTTGCCCCACTTTTAAATCTATCTTTTCTTTTTGAATCAAATTACATCTTTACAAATAGTGTAAAGCCAGTTACTTTTGCTTTGATGCCATACAATATTTTCATGTAGAGAAGACAAATTTTATCTTCTCTTTTTATTTTCAAAATAATAAAAACTGATTTTCTTTTCATAAATCAGACTGAAACTTCCAAATTTTCCATTTTGTTTATTGATATTTCCTCTAAAAAGGTGTATAATATTTTTATTATCAAACTATACTATACTATATAGGGGGTATTGAAATGAAATTTTCTAATCGTTTATCGCTATTCCTTGCAGGAGTTGTTTTTGTCCTTTTAGGACTTTTCCTATTTACAAACCCAGTAGCTAATCTTGTTGCTTACAGCTGGTGGATTGCATTTGGTTTACTGGTTTCTTCTATAGCAGCTATTTTAGGCTATTTCTCTGTACCAAAAGAGCTTCGCTCACCAGCTCATCTTTTCCAAGGGATTGTTAATCTTCTCTTAGCTCTTTACCTCGTTGCCTATGGCTTTGTGACGCTGCCAGTTGTCATTCCAACTATTTTAGGAATTTGGTTAATTGTAGAAGCCATTATAGTTTTCTTTAAAGGCAATCGTCTGGGATTGATTTTCCCTATTATTGGCAACCATATCATGTGGATAGCGTTGCTTGCATTTTTACTAGGTCTAGTGATTTTGTTCAATCCAGTAGCTACAAGTGTCTTTGTCGTTTATGTCGTTGCCTTTGCATTTTTAATTGTTGGTTTCACCTATATCCTTGATGCCTTTCGTAAATAATCTAGCTGCCATTTTGGGCATATTAAAAAAGCTGGGAAGTTACATTCTCAGCTTTTTCTGTTGCCTCCTTAGCTCAGTTGGTAGAGCAGTAGACTCTTAAGCTATGGGGCGCAGGTTCGAGCCCTGCAGGGGGCACATCTAAATCAACAGAAATAAGCCTTGAAACCAAGGCTTTTTTTAACGTCTAATAGCTTTTTGTAGAAAAGTATTTAAAAATAAAAGAGAAGAGAATCTCTCACTCTCTTCTCAGTATATCTTATTAAATTTAGTTTTTCTTAATCTAGCTGATTTTCCTTTGCAACGACAAATTCCTTAACCAATCGATAGATAACAGCAAATATCGGTGTAAAGAATATCATCCCAAGTAAGCCAAAGAGATTGCCTCCAATACTAGCAGCCGCAAGCGTGAAAATAGCTGGCAAACCAATAGATTGACCTACAACTCTAGGATAAATAAGGTTTCCTTCAATCAGCTGTATAACTTGATATAGAAGAAGAGAAAGTAAGGCTTGAGTAGGACTCACTGTGAAGATAAAAATCGCTCCCACAACACAAGCAATCATAGGCCCTACATAAGGAATGAACGATAGCACTCCTGCAAAGATACCTGTCATTACTCCATAGGGTATCCCAAACACGCTGTAACCAACCGCTATCATAACTCCTATGATAACTGCTTCAATCAGCTGACTCATCAAAAATTGGTCATAAGTCTCTAGTGCTACTTGTCCAATGTAAGTCAACTTTATCACCACCTTCTCTGGAAGAAAAACTTTTAGAAGTCGACTCGTCATCGCTGCCAAATGTTCCTTACTGGATAAAAATAAAAAGGTGAAGACTATAATCAAAAAGGCATTCATCAAACTTGAAAAAATATTGCCGATATTACTAGTCAGACCTGATAAAAAACCTATCAAAGCTTGGCTAATAGAGCTAGACTGTCCCTGAATTCCTGATACGATAGTTGACAACATGTCTTTGGTTACAAATTCCGAGCTGCCTAGCAATTTCCCAAGTTGAGTAAGGACTGTTGAAAGGACTGTTCCCAGCTGACTAATAGTCTGGGCTAGGGTTGGCAGCACCAAAACCAAAAGAGCAATCACGATTAAGATAAGAGCTAGGAAAACAAGTACCATGGCAATCGGACGACGCAACTCTGCCTTTACCTTCAATTTAACTAAGTACTGTTCAATTTTTTTCATAGGAACATTAAGAACAAAAGCAATAACAGCACCATAAATCAAGGTTGATATTACATCAAAGAGAGAGATTGCTCCTGATATAAAGCTCGATGCATTCAGAATTACAAGAGCAACCAGCCCTATAAAAAGGATTAACGGGGTGTATTTTTTTACTAAGTTCATAAATTCTCCTTAATAAACATGTTTAGATACGACTATACTATTTGGTTTTTCAAACTCTCGATTAAGGTAGGCTTGGTAAGTTCCTGGAGCGATAAATCCTTTGGGTGAGAGGATATCGGTGCCAGCCTGACCGACTATGGTATCAGCCAAGAGCACACAGTTTGTAGATAAGACAAAGTAGGATTTAAACTTAGATTTGATAAATTTATAAAGTTCCCCATCTGTCTCATGTCTGATTTTATAAGCGTAGGTGTAGTCTTCCTTACCATCACCTGTCATGATTTTATCTGCACTTGGCTCCCATGGAATCGTCAGTTGTTTCAATTCAGCCAACTTTTTCTGAACTGCTTTTTCCATTTCAGGCGTCAAATCTATCCCATAACCAAAAAGCGTTTTTTGACTCTCACGTTTACATAGGTCAATGTACTTGTCACGATCACAGAAATATAAGACACCATCTCCTACCATGCCAAATAAGGTCTCAGAAGACGGATCATAGTTGCCATAAGAAATAACACGGCCTTGATAGCAGATATCCACATGACCAATAGCTGAAAACAGAGAGGTCTCAGCTGTATGAACAAAAATTTCAAGCTCCGCTGTCTTACCAGACTTCACCATTCCAAGATGGATATCTTCTTCCTCATCAGCATTTTCCAGCATAAATTTGTTAACTTTTGCTAAAGTTCTTGCAGGGATGAGAGCGGCTAGGACAATAGGTAAGCTAATTCTAATACGACGTTTGAGATGGTTTTTCCCAATTTCCCCCTCAAACAAGAAACCATCACGGATATTGGACACACCATAAAGGAAAAAATAAGCCCCTAATACAAAGAGTTGAAAGACAGAATTTCCTGTAGAGGACAAAAGACTAGTCCCACCAAGAAAAACTAGTACGAGTCCATCTAGTAAGAGACGAAAACGAGGTCGAATTTTGTTTTTGCGGTAGAGAACATAGGTGACAAGGTTAATACTAGCATGAAAAATCTGATAAACTCCAATCACAAGAGCCAAAATATAAATCGGCACATCCGTCGCAAGATTGGAGCCAAGCAAATATCCCAGCACTAACAATTTAACCAGTGCAACTCCCAAGGTGTCCGTTGACTGACTTTTTTTGAAAATACGTAATACTAAATCTAAGACCGTTGCTATCCAAGCTAAAAACAGAACCAGTCGAATAACCTTTACTGGCAACCAAGTCCCCGTGACCATCAAGATGAGACCTAGCAGAACAAACAAGAACCCCTGAGCAAGTAATTTCTTACCTGTCAGACCTAAAGATAGAATTTTCGCCATATAAAAACCTTTCAACAATAAAAATTAAACACTCCGATTAAACTGACTAGTAAATAGCCAACACTACAAACAGCCTGTGCCAGCAACATATGGTGACTAGAAATGACTGTAGTAATGTCACCATCTTGTCTTATGCACTTCTAAAATTTGTTATATTGATTAGAAACCAGAGCTTATAAAAACTAGCTAAACTCGAGAGATAGACACAATTGCGACGAAAAAATGTATAACCAATTCAACTTGTTAAGGTAAGAAAGCATTATTTCCAATCTATTAATTATTCATCTATTACCTATTATGACACAATATTCCCTATAGTTCAACTTTTTACTTGTTTTTATATTACACGGACTAAAAAGTTTTCAACAGTTGATTGCATTTGTTTTAATAAGTTTTAACCTTTCTTGGTTAGATAAAAAAAGAACCATACAGTTTAGAATCTGTATGGTTTTTGCCCCACTTTTGTCCCATTTTTAAATCATGACATTGAAAATACCTAAAATCACTTATATTTCAATATTTTTAATTGCTCTCAATATGAAAGTCCTTTCCAAATCCCTGTAGGGGGCATCTAAATCAACAGGAAAAAGCCTTGGAATCAAGGTTTTTTTCGTATCTTCTACAAAAAAAGCAAGAGTTTTAGAGGACTATGACTCTAGATGTACATTTTACTTAAATGACTGAAGGTCTTTTCTTAATAAAAACACCCCAAAAATTAGATTTTTTCTGTCTAACTTTTGAGGTACAGTTCAAAACGCGAAATAGCATTTTTTATTTTAGGTTACTAATCTAATCGAATAAACATCATGGCATTTAACAAAGATATGAGTGAGACCGTGTTTATATTATTTGAATAGATCAGTCTCTTATTTTCAATCGGAGGAATAATAAAATTAGAAATGATGATATCATAAGGCGATTCTTCTAAAGATTCCTTTGATAATTCTAATTCAGTCCAAACTTCAAGTTCAAAATTGTTGCTGCAATAATAAGAAAGTGTCTCTGCAACGGATTTTGCATGATACTGATCAAAATTACTCATAACCAGAACCTTCAGCTTTGGCTGATTTTGTAGTAGATTAAGCACCAAATGTTTGGTATGAGTGATGAAGGTATAAGATAGATGATTTACCATCATTGAACTAGAACAAACTTCAAGAGTCTCTAAATAATGAGAAAGCTCTTTTTTTACATCTGAAACAAATTTAGGGAAAATATTTTGAAAATTCCTGATTGTATTCCCTTTTTGATCAAATAAAATAAACTCAGTGGACAACTCCTGACGATACAGATGTGCAGTATTATGCAGATGCCAAATCAGATTATCCTTATTCTCAATCTCAATCTGATACTTGACTGAAATCTGATCAATAAAATCACTCAATAGATGGTAAGATTTTTCAACATAGCTATCCTTTTTTACGCTTTTCATAAAGAGACTTTCATCTATGAAAAACATTTTTTGAAAGTAAGACACAAATAATTGGCAAACAACTTCTTCATCTAAAGAGATATTGTATTCTGATTCAAAACTCTGAGCAACACCTTCTATTCCTTCTGCCTGCATTAAAAAATCCAAACTTTGGTCGTTAAAAGAATCTTTCTCTGTTTCCATAAAATGACCAAACTTTATTCGATATAGATTAGTAACCAGGAACAACTTTAGCATTCTATGCGTTGATAAATTTATTGGAAAGCTTGTTTCCTTATAAACCAATTCTAACAATTGAGATAGGGGCTCTGATGAAAAATTTTCAAATGGCCATTCTAGGAAATAATATTTTTCTGAAAAATATTGTGCAAAAAAGTAACGAATGTCTCTCTCATTTCCAATGATTTGAACAGGGGTCAGACTAATTTCAAATTGAAATTGCTTTTTAATCACTTTATTGATTTGGCTAATAATACGATAGAGCGAAGATGAACTGATATAAAATTCTTTACAAATACTCTCAGCTTGACAACCTTCATTAAAGAAGATGTATTCTAAAATCGAAAAATGAGTTGAATGCTTAAAGAAATGATGGTAAACCATTTCAATATCACTATCATCGGTATTAATAATGCGTATACCATTAGTAGAAGAATGAAAAATCAAGTCAGGAAAAGCAGATTTAACATGGGATAGATCATCTTTGACTGCACGTTCTGTACAATTTAATAACTCTGCTAGTTCAGAACGATGAAACCAACGTTTATGTTCAAATAATAATTCTAATAATTCTAATTGCCTATGACTTTTTTTAGATAATAAATCTCTCATGAATGTCTTTCTCTCTTTATAAATTATCGGATTAAACCTCTTGCAATTATACCACAAAGAATAGGTATAACATGCTGTAACGACTTTTACTAAGATCCTTTATTTCGTATAATAACACTACGGAGGCAATATATAAACAATTTTCTTATTTTACTGTCTATTGAGGGCGTAAATACAGAATCAAAT
>NZ_RJNR01000005.1:0-115386 GCF_003942685.1 Streptococcus mitis
TTTCGTTTGACTTCTTTGGAAACAGTGGTCGGGTCTTTTAGAATGGATTGTCCGATAGCTTTGAAGGTTTCACCTCGCTCTAAGCCTAATTGGATATCATTACGGTCTGAAAGGGTAAGGTGTTTATGTTTTGTCATAGTAGACCTCATTTCTAACTCAAATGTCTCACACTTAATTCCACCATAAAAATCCGTTTTAGACTAATTTCCACTTTGGTCAGGTGAGTGGAAGTTACTTTGAGAAGTTACCGAAATCTTACTTGTTTTTGGTCTATTTGTCTGACTAGTGCAAGCTAGTCAGATTTGTGGTAAAATAGATAAGATATGACAAAAGAATTTCATCATGTAACGGTCTTACTCCACGAAACGATTGATATGCTTGATGTGAAACCTGACGGTGTTTACGTTGATGCGACCTTGGGTGGAGCAGGCCATAGCGAATATTTATTAAGCAAATTAAGTGAAAAAGGCCATCTCTATGCCTTTGACCAGGACCAGAATGCCATTGACAATGCGCAAAAACGTTTGGCACCTTACATTGAAAAGGGGATGGTGACTTTTATCAAGGATAATTTCCGTCATTTACAGGCACGTTTGCGCGAAGCTGGTGTTCAGGAAATTGATGGAATTTGTTATGACTTGGGAGTGTCTAGTCCTCAGCTGGACCAGCGTGAGCGTGGTTTTTCTTATAAAAAGGATGCGCCACTGGACATGCGGATGAATCAGGACGCTAGTCTGACAGCCTATGAAGTGGTGAACCACTATGACTATCATGATTTGGTTCGTATTTTCTTCAAGTATGGAGAGGACAAATTCTCTAAACAGATTGCGCGTAAGATTGAACAAGCTCGGGAAGTCAAGCCAATCGAGACAACGACGGAGTTGGCAGAAATTATCAAGTCGGCCAAACCTGCCAAGGAGCTCAAGAAGAAGGGCCATCCTGCCAAGCAGATTTTCCAGGCTATTCGAATTGAAGTCAATGATGAACTGGGAGCGGCAGATGAGTCCATCCAGCAGGCTATGGAGATGTTGGCTCTGGATGGTAGAATTTCAGTGATTACCTTTCATTCATTAGAAGACCGCTTGACCAAGCAATTGTTCAAGGAGGCTTCAACAGTTGAAGTTCCCAAAGGTTTGCCTTTCATCCCAGATGATCTCAAGCCCAAGATGGAATTGGTATCCCGTAAGCCAATCTTGCCAAGTGCAGAAGAATTAGAAGCCAATAACCGCTCGCACTCAGCCAAGTTGCGCGTGGCCAGAAAAATTCACAAGTAAGAGGAAAAAATGGTAGATAAGAAAGAAACAACCAGTCAATTCTTGCAGAATCGTATAAAAAAATTCTCACGTGTGGAGAAGGCTTTTTATCTTTCCATCGCTTTTACGGCTCTCGTTTTAGCAGTAAGCATTATCTTTATGCAGACACGGCTCTTGCAAGTGCAAAGTGATTTAACAAAAATCAATGCGCAGATAGAGGAAAAGAAGACAGAGCTGGATGATGCTAAGCAGGAAGTGAATGAATTGATTCGTTCCGAGCGCTTGAAAGAAATTGCAGATAAAAAAGATTTGAAATTGAATAATGAAAATATCCGAACAGCGGAGTAAGATATGAAATGGACAGAAAAAATAACCCGATTTGCGATAAAAAATCGTAAATCTCCAGAAAAAAACCGTAGGATAGTTGGCAAGTACCTCAGCTTTTTAGCTGTTGCCCTTTTCGGCCTCTTTTTGGCCAATTTTGCTTATATTATCGCAAAAGGTAATATATTTGGTACTGACTTGGTAAAAGAGGCTAAAAAGGTTCACCAAACAACCCGAACAGTTCCTGCCAAACGCGGGACTATCTATGACCGAAATGGAGTGCCTATTGCTGAAGATGCGACTTCCTATAACGTCTATGCTGTTATTGATAAAAAATACAAGTCAGCAACGGGTAAAATTCTTTATGTAGAGGATTCGCAGTTTAATAAGGTAGCTGAAGTTTTCCATAAGTATTTAGATATGGATGAAGCTTATGTGAAAGAGCAATTAGCTCAACCAAATCTAACTCAAGTTTCCTTTGGTGCAAAAGGAAATGGGATTACCTATGCCAATATGATGGCTATTAAAAAAGATTTAAAAGATGCTAGTGTGGAAGGGATTGACTTTACAACTAGCCCTAACAGAAGCTATCCAAATGGACAATTTGCTTCTAGCTTTATTGGCTTAGCCCAACTTCATGAAAATGAGGATGGTAGTAAGAGTTTGTTAGGGACTTCTGGTTTGGAGAGTTCTTTAAATACCATTCTTGCTGGGACAGACGGTATTATTACCTATGAAAAAGACCGTGTAGGAAATATCGTACCAGGTACAGAACTGGTATCGCAACAAACTGTGGATGGCAAGGATGTTTATACAACATTGTCTAGTCCGCTACAATCTTTTATGGAAACTCAGATGGATGCCTTTCTAGAAAAAGTAAAAGGTAAGTATATGACCGCGACCTTGGTCAGTGCAAAGACCGGTGAAATCCTCGCTACCACCCAACGACCTACCTTTAATGCAGATACTAAAGAAGGAATCACTGAGGACTTTGTTTGGCGTGATATTCTTTATCAAAGTAACTATGAACCAGGATCAACCATGAAGGTCATGACGTTAGCTTCTTCTATTGACAACAATACCTTCCCAAGTGGAGAATACTTCAATAGCAGTGAATTAAAAATAGCGGATGCGACGATTCGAGATTGGGATGTTAATGATGGTTTGACGACTGGTAGGATGATGACTTTCTTACAAGGTTTCGCTCACTCCAGTAATGTTGGAATGAGTCTACTTGAACAAAAAATGGGAGATGCTACTTGGTTGGATTATCTAAACCGCTTTAAATTTGGGGTCCCAACTCGCTTTGGCTTGACAGATGAATACGCTGGTCAACTTCCAGCTGATAATATTGTTAATATTGCTCAAAGCTCATTTGGGCAAGGGATTTCAGTGACACAAACACAAATGCTTCGTGCCTTTACAGCTATTGCTAATGATGGAGTTATGCTGGAGCCAAAATTTATAAGTGCTATTTATGATACTAACAATCAGTCTGTACGAAAGTCTCAAAAAGAGATTGTAGGAAAACCTGTATCTGAAGATGCAGCAAGCTTGACTCGTACTAACATGATATTAGTTGGGACGGACCCTCTATATGGAACTATGTATAATCACCAAACAGGAAAGCCAATTATAACAGTTCCTGGACAAAATGTAGCAGTTAAATCCGGTACGGCTCAAATCGCTGATGAGAAAAATGGAGGCTACTTGGTTGGTTCTACCAATTATATTTTCTCAGTTGTGACTATGAATCCTGCTGAAAATCCTGATTTTATCTTGTATGTAACGGTTCAACAGCCTGAGCATTATTCAGCTGCCCAGTTGGGAGAGTTTTCCAATCCAATCTTGGAGCGGGCTTCAGCGATGAAAGAATCTCTGAACCTTCAATCTCCAGCTAAGAATTTAGATCAAGTGACGACAGAATCTTCGTATGCAATGCCTAGCATCAAGGATATTTCACCTGGTGATTTGGCGGAAGCCTTACGTCGAAATATTGTGCAACCAATCGTTGTTGGTACTGGAACAAAGATTAAAGAGACTTCTGTAGAAGAAGGAAAAAATCTTGCACCAAACCAACAAGTTCTCCTTTTATCGGATAAGGTAGAAGAAATTCCAGATATGTATGGCTGGAAAAAAGAGACTGCTGAGGCCTTTGCTAAATGGTTGGATATTGAGCTGGAATTTGAAGGTTCAGGTTCTGTTGTTCAGAAGCAAGACGTTCGGACCAATACAGCTATCAAAAACATTAAAAAAATTAAATTAACTTTAGGAGACTAATATGTTTATTTCCATCAGTGCTGGAATTGTGACATTTTTACTAACTTTAGTGGGAATTCCGGCCTTCATCCAATTTTATAGAAAGGCGCAAATTACAGGCCAGCAGATGCATGAGGATGTCAAACAGCACCAGGCAAAAGCTGGGACTCCTACAATGGGGGGGCTTGTTTTCCTCGTTGCTGCAGTTGTGGTGAGTTTCTTCGTCGCTCTGTTTTTAAAACAATTGACCAATAATGTTGGTATGATTTTGTTTATTTTGGTCTTGTATGGTTTGGTTGGTTTTTTAGATGACTTCCTCAAGGTCTTCCGTAAAATCAATGAGGGCCTTAATCCCAAACAGAAATTGGCTCTTCAGCTGCTAGGTGGCGTCATTTTCTACCTTTTTTATGAGCGTGGGGGCGATATGCTCTCTGTCTTTGGCTACCAAGTGCATTTAGGGATTTTCTATATTATCTTCGCTCTTTTCTGGCTAGTCGGTTTTTCAAACGCAGTCAACTTGACAGATGGTATTGACGGTCTAGCTAGTATTTCCGTTGTGATTAGCTTGTCTGCCTATGGAGTTATTGCCTATGTGCAAGGTCAGATGGATATCCTTCTAGTGATTCTTGCCATGATTGGTGGTTTGCTTGGTTTCTTCGTCTTTAACCATAAGCCTGCTAAAGTCTTTATGGGGGATGTGGGAAGTTTGGCCTTAGGTGGAATGCTGGCAGCTATCTCTATGGCCCTCCACCAAGAATGGACTCTCTTGATTATCGGAATTGTTTATGTCTTTGAAACAACTTCGGTTATGATGCAAGTCAGTTATTTCAAACTGACAGGTGGTAAACGTATTTTTCGTATGACGCCTGTGCATCATCATTTTGAGCTTGGAGGATTGTCTGGTAAGGGAAGTCCTTGGAGCGAGTGGAAGGTCGACTTCTTCTTTTGGGGAGTGGGGCTATTAGCAAGTCTCTTGACCCTAGCAATTTTATACCTACTGTAAAAAATAAATCAGGATGAAGCTTATCTTCATCCTGATTTTTGTGTGGTTAAAAGTTAGTTGGACTCATCCTTCTTGTTCTTAAGTAGAAAAGTTGCTGTTAGGACTAGACTCAATCCTGACAAGAATAGTAGTGGACTAGACGTTTCACCAGTAGCTGGAAGTTGTTCTTTAGGAGAATAATTTGTCGATTGAACAAGGTCTGGACTAGATGAAACTTGCTCAGAGCTGTTGGCTAATGGTTTGATATCTGTTTCACTTGGTTTTTGATTTGCAGTAGTTGATGCTCCATTAGCTTGATAAACGACTGCATAGGTGCTGAAATGGCTAGTCGTAAATTCTGCCATTCCCTCGCGAATAGTAAAATCGAGTGCCTGTAACTCTTTTGATGGAGTTAGGTAGTAGACATTTTCGACAGCTGAGGAAATAGGCAAGCGGACCAAGACAGTTCCTTTTGGTTGTAAACTATGATCTGTTGAATTTTTAAGGTGAAGATCGTAAGCATCATAGGTCTTACCAAATAGTTCTTGAGCTAATACACGTCTGCTAGAAATGTGAGAAATTTCCTCTAAGTCAGTCGCTCCTCCAATAATTTCAACTTTAGTCTTTTCATCCTTTAAGACACGAAGTTTATATTCAGGAACAGAAACAGTAGGCGGTTGTTCTTGTCCCGCTGTCCCGACAGGTTGAGTGTACTCAGGGATAGAAACAGTAGGCGGTTGTTCTAGTCCTGCTGTGCCGATAGGTTTAGTGTACTCAGGAATATTTACTACAGGCGGTTGTTCCTGTCCAGCCGTTCCGATAGGTTGAGTGTATTCAGGGATAGACACAGTAGGCGGTTGTTCCTGTCCAGCCGTTCCGATAGGCTCAGTGTACTCAGGAATAGAAACGGTAGGTGGCTGTTCTTGTCCCGCTGTTCCGATAGGTTTAGTGTACTCAGGAATGTTTACTACAGGCGGTTGTTCCTGTCCGGCTGTACCTATAGGTTTAGTATATTCCGGATTATTTACTACAGGCGGTTGTTCCTGTCCAGCTGTACCGATAGGCTTAGTGTATTCAGGAATTTCTACAATAGGAGCAGGGTCATCTCCCTTGCTTGTAGTTGGTTGCTGATTCTCAACCTTCTTCTCATCCTTTTTGGTAAAGACAGCTACTACAGGACTGCTTGTTGTATTTCCCTGGATAGAATAAGCTTCTATCGCATTTCCAATTTTTCGATTGGTTTCGTCAGGGATAGGGATTTGTACCTGATTATCTTGAATTGATAAGACAGTCTGATCTCCAGTCGTAACTAGATGATTATCGTCTATCCTGCGTAAAACGAGTGGATCTTTGATGCCTGGGAAGGTCACAGCGATGGCTTCCCAATCTCCAGCTGGAAGAGTTAAAGAGATGTTTTTATCCCCTTCCTTAAGTGGTGCGATACTTGGACTATCTATACCAACAGCAGGGGCTTTGATGATATCAAAGGAGTCTAGAGAGATTTTCTTGCGTCCTGCTGGTGAATTTGGATCAACTTTCAATGTCAAAATATGATTACCATCGGTCAGATTAGTAAATTCTCCAATTAAGGTTGCCTTTTCGGTAGCGCCAGCAGTGTAGAAGTCTAGACTTGGCATTTCTTTGCCATCTAGTGTCACGAGAGCTTTTCCGAGAGCGGATGTTTTGAGTCCGTAAATTCGAATACCTGTTCCAGTAAATGGAATGGTTGCTTGAGCTTCTGAAGCGGTACTTGGGTCGGCGTTATTGATGTCCGCATATTTTTCTGTGCTCTTATATAATTCAGTATCGCTCCAATCTTTGAATTGAGATCCGTATTGAATGCGAGGGTCGCGGTCATCCATTTTTTCAATGGTTGTTCCTTGTCCCGGTAAAACTTTAAAGTAGTCTAAGGAGATTTTGGAACGTTCACTGCCACGGTGTTTATGCTCTTGTTTTACAGTGATAGTCATCATATGAGCACCATCTGACAATCCTGTGAAGCGACCGATAAGGCTACCTTTTTCAGTTGCACCTGCAGTATAGAAGTCCAGTTCACCGACTGATTTACCATCGATTTTGACTTCAGCGATTCCCAATTGAGATGATTTGAGACCATAGATTTCAATGCCAACACCATTGAAAGGAATGGTTGTTGTCGCATCTTTATCTGTATAGTTACCTAGTGAAAGATCGGCAAACTTCTCTGTTCCTCCAAATAATTCTGAGTCTGCCCAGTTTCCAAATGCAGAACCGTATTGGATTCGGCTATCACGGTCATCCATCAATTGGTTATAGGTTTCGACATTGGCCTTTTCGGATACCTGTGTAGAAACATTACCCAGCATAGCCTTAACAGTATAAGTGTAGGCGAGTTGAGGGTCGAGCGAACGGTCGATAAAATGGGTTTGATTGGTCACAAATTCTCTGCTTGCAGAGGTTTGGCCAGATTCGTCTTTCACTTGTCTTTGGATAACATAGTGGGTAGCACCTTCTACTTGGTTGAAGGTGAGTTCGGCAGTGACTCCATTTTGTCTAACTGCTGTCAGACTGGTTACACGACCAGGGAAATGTTCAAAGGTAATGACATCACCTTTTTGTGTTGCCAGTTGAATGCGGCCATCTTTCAGAACAGTTGCTTTGACAGATTTACCATTAACCTTAACCTGACTGGCTTCGATATTTGGATAATCTACAACTAGGTCTCCACCGACATTTGAAAGGAAGGACAAGCTTTGCAGGTTTTTATCTTTCCACTTCATGCTGACTTCAAAGTTACCACGAGCAACCAGACCAGAAACCTGACCGTCTTTCCAAGCATCTGGAAGGGCTGGCAATGGTGCAATGTAGCCAGTGTGTGATTGAAGAAGCATTTCTGCAATCCCACTGGTTGCTCCAAAGTTTCCGTCTATTTGGAAAGGTGCGTGCGTATCCCAAAGGTTTTCTAGGGTTGAATATTTGAGCTGTTCAGCGAGCAAGCGATGAGCACGGTTACCGTCTAAGAGACGAGCCCAGAGGTTGATTTTATTGGCCTTAGACCAACCAGTACCACCATCTCCACGGTGGTTGAGGGTAGCACGCGCAGCTTCTAAGTATTCAGCCTGATCCTTGCTAAAGAGCGTACCTGGGAAGAGACCTACCAGATGGGAAACGTGACGGTGGTTGTTTTCAATGCCTTCATTAGTGAATTGTGGACTGTCTTCTTCGTACCATTCCTTGATGCGTCCCTCTTTGTTAATGTGAAGTGGTTTGAGTTTGTCAAATTTAGCCTTGACCTCTGTGACTAAGTCTTGGTCGACTTTCAGATGGTTGGCAACTTCCATGTAGTCATGGAATAGCTGCCAGACTAGCGACTGGTCAAAGGTGTTTCCGATGGTGATGGTACCGTGTTCAGGTGAATAGGATGGAGAAGATACCCAACGGTCGCTGGCCTGGTCGTAGTGTAAGAAGGAATTCCAGAACTTAGCTGTTTCCTTGAGCATTGGATAAATCTTTTCTTTTAGATAACTTTCATCCTTGGTAAATTTATAGTAGTCATAGACGTTCTGCATCATCCAGGCATTAGCTGCTGGCGACCAACCCCAATAGTAATTCCAACCAGGAGTAGTCCAGCCAAATGGTGTCGCCTGGGTATGAACCAGCCAGCCATTTTCTTGTCCATCTTTGGATTCGATACCGGCGTATTCCTTAGCAGCGATACGGCCATAGTAACGCATATCGTCAATGTAATTGATCATTGGCTTGGCTGTTTCAGCTAGATTGCTCATGTAGGCTGGCCAATAGTTCATTTGCAAGTTGACATTGAGGTGGTAGTCAGCGTTCCAAGGTGGATTGTCTACGGCATTCCAGACTCCTTGTAGGTTGGCAGGAAGGGCATCTGTCCGATCACGAGATGAACTAATCAATAAATAACGTCCGTATTGGAAGAAGAGTTCTTCCAGTTTTTGCCCTTTGCTAGGGTTATAGGTCTGAAGGGCCTCTTTTGTCGTTTGAGCAGCATTGCTTCCACCTAGGTTTAGTTTGACGCGGTTAAAGAGGCTTTGATAGTCTTTGATATGGTTCTTTTTAAGTGTCTCGTAGTCTTTGCCCCTAGCTGCTTCTACAATGCCTTTAACTGTTTTTTCGAGGTCAATGTCTTTGCGATAGTTTGTTTTAGGATTTTGAGCAAAGTTAGTCTTGGCACTGAGTAAAAGCGTAGCGTAGCTAGCTCCTGTGATTGTTAAACTATCCTCATGAACAGTAACTTTTCCGTCCGTTTTAATTCCTAGATAGGATGCGAACTGGAGGCCATTATCTTTGACTGTACCTTTTAGTAGGATACCATTTGGGTCTGTCGTAACATGGCCACTCTTGTAGTTAGAATATTCCGCTGAGTAGTTTCCGTTAGCAAGTAAATCTTCTGTTAAGCTATTCCAAACTGTAAAATCAAGTTTTTTGTCCCCTTTTTGGGTCAAGTGAGTAACAGTAACGTCATCAGGGTAACTTGAGAAGGTTTCTCTTTTAAAGGTCGTTCCATCTTGGGTGTAAGAAGTTGTAGTAGTGGCTTCTGTGATATCCAAACCACGGTGATAGTCTGTAACTGTATCCAGCCCCTTTTTCTGGTTATTGAAGACCATGAAGATATCACCAAAGGCTAGATAACGTCCATACTGGGCGTTGTTTGGTCCAACTAGATTTTGTTCAGCTAATCGTTTGGCTTTTTGGCGATCTCCGTCTTCAAGAGCCTTACGAATTTCTGCTAAAATTTTATACCGTTCCTGATAGTTTCCTCCGTTATAGTCGGTACTGTCGGGACGCGGTCCACCTGACCAAAGAGTTTTTTCGTTGTATTGGATTCTCTCCTCGCCTATGAGACCAAAAACCTTAGCACCCATTTCACCATTCCCAACTGGGAGTGCTTGTTTTTCCCATCCATCATAGGAAGGAGCTGTTGGTCGATCATAGTTTAGCTGATAGTTGCTTTGTTCTGTCACAGGTAGTTCTTGTTTTTCGGCTTCCTTATTTTCGTTAGGTTTGACAATAGCTTCGGTACTGGCTTGGTTAGTTGTAGCAGAAGTACTATCAGCCTCAGCGGGTTTGCTTTCAGAAGCACTATTATCAGCTAGAACTGGTTTTGTATGATCAATTGGCACGTTTGGCTGTGTATGCTCAGTTGATTCACTTGCTTTCGTTATAGTGTCTGTCTTAACTGTAGTTTTCTCTAATGCAGGCTCGTTTTGCTGTACTTCAATAGTATCAGCAGAGACGGTATGACTAGCTAGAAAAACCGCTCCAAGCAAAACAGAGGCTGTGCCGACTGTTAGCTTTCGAATACTGTAGCGACAGGATTTCTCCCTCCAAATTTTTTCCATAGAAACCTCCTTTATTAATTAAAAGCGCTTTCATTTTTAATGAGGCGAACTTTTGTTTCTATATTGTATTGTTAATCTAATTTTACCAGCTAATGAAGTGTTGTCAAGAGGATTAGAGAAGGATATATATTTGATATTGTTTTGTATTAAAAAAGTGGAGGAAACGAATGGTAAGAGAGTGTATTTTTTATATTCTTTCTAGTTTTGACTAGAACAATAAGCCAACTTTAATTACAGCCTACCCATCCCTGAAAGCGTAAAACAAACTAGTCAGGGTGGCTAGTTTATGGTATAATGAAAGAGACTCAAAAAGAAACAGGAGAAAAATGATGGATTTACTTTTAGCAATTGTATTGATTGTGCTAGCTTTTCTAGGGGGAGCTCTTGGAGGGATGTACTTGGTTCGTAAGCAAATCGAAAAAGAATTCGCTGACAACCCACGTTTGAATGCTGAAGCAGTTCGTACTCTTTTGAGTGCAAATGGTCAAAAACCAAGCGAAGCTAAGGTACAACAAGTTTACCACCAAATCATCCGCCAACAAAAGGCAGCCCTTGCTAACAATAAAAAGAAAAAATAAATAAGGAAAAGTCTGGGATGAAAGTTCCAGACTTCTCACTATGTTGGCTATGGTTTAGGGATGAGACTTTTTCCTTGCATTCTATTGATATTTGATTATGATTAAGAGAGATAGTTGTTGATGAAGTTGTTCTTCAGTTCATAAAGACAAGTAATCATAATGAACTATCAATCAGAAAAAAGACTAGAAAGAAGACTGTATGGATAATCGACCAATTGGTTTTTTGGATTCGGGTGTCGGGGGCTTGACCGTTGTGCGCGAGCTCATGCGCCAGCTTCCCCATGAAGAAATCGTCTATATTGGAGATTCGGCGCGGGCGCCCTATGGTCCCCGTCCTGCTGAGCAAATTCGTGAATATACTTGGCAGTTGGTCAACTTTCTCTTGACCAAGGATGTCAAAATGATTGTCATTGCTTGTAATACTGCGACTGCGGTCGTCTGGGAAGAAATCAAGGCTCAACTAGACATTCCCGTCCTAGGTGTGATTTTGCCAGGAGCTTCGGCAGCTATCAAGTCCAGCCAAGGTGGGAAAATCGGAGTGATTGGAACACCCATGACGGTACACTCAGACATCTACCGTCAGAAAATCCATGATTTGGATCCGGACTTACAGGTGGAGAGTTTGGCCTGTCCCAAGTTTGCTCCCTTGGTGGAGTCTGGTGCCCTGTCAACCAGTGTCACCAAGAAAGTGGTCTATGAAACCCTGCGTCCCTTGGTTGGAAAGGTGGATAGCCTGATTTTGGGTTGTACCCATTATCCACTGCTCAGACCTATTATTCAAAATGTCATGGGACCCAAGGTTCAGCTCATTGATAGTGGGGCAGAGTGTGTACGGGACATTTCAGTCTTACTTAATTATTTTGAAATCAATCGTGGTCGCGATGCTGGACCACTCCATCACCGTTTTTACACAACAGCCAGCAGCCAAAGTTTTGCACAAATTGGTGAAGAATGGCTGGAAAAAGAGATTTATGTGGAGCATGTAGAATTATGACAAATAAAATTTATGAATACAAGGATGACCAGGACTGGTATGTCGGCTCATATAGTATTTTTGGTGGTGTCCGGACATTGACTGATGATGACTTGGATTTTCCTCTATTTGAGTTTGCCCAAAGATTTCGAGATGAGGAACAAGGTTTTCCTATTTCTGTGATTGTTTTACGCTATGGTTCTCTCTACCGTTTATTGTCTTTTGTGGTAGATATCCTCAACCAAGAAATGGGACGAAATCTGGAAGTCATCCAACGTCAGGGAGCTTTTCTCTTGATTGAAAATGGGCAACTCCTGCATGTAGCATTGCCTAAAGAAGGGGTCAATGTTCATGATTTCTTTGAGACAAGCAAGGTCAGAGAAACCTTATTGATTGCGACTCGTAACGAGGGCAAGACCAAAGAGTTCCGAGCTATCTTTGATAAGTTAGGCTACGATGTGGAAAATCTTAATGACTATCCTGACCTGCCTGAAGTAGCTGAAACAGGCATGACCTTCGAAGAAAATGCCCGTCTCAAGGCAGAAACCATTTCTCAATTAACGGGCAAGATGGTTTTGGCAGATGACTCAGGTCTCAAAGTCGATGTCCTTGGTGGCTTGCCAGGTGTATGGTCAGCTCGTTTCGCAGGAGTGGGAGCTACTGACCGTGAAAACAATGCCAAACTCTTGCACGAATTGGCCATGGTCTTTGAACTCAAGGACCGCTCGGCTCAATTCCATACAACCCTAGTCGTGGCCAGTCCAAACAAGGAAAGCTTGGTTGTTGAAGCAGACTGGCCTGGCTACATTAACTTTGAACCTAAGGGTGAAAATGGCTTCGGCTATGACCCTCTCTTCCTTGTAGGAGAGACAGGCAAGTCATCAGCTGAATTAACCCTTGAAGAAAAAAATAGTCAATCTCACCGTGCCTTAGCCGTTAAGAAACTTTTGGAGGTATTTCCATCATGGCAAAGCAAACCATCATTGTAATGAGCGATTCCCATGGCGATAGCTTGATTGTGGAAGAAATCCGTGATCGCTATGTGGGCAAAGTTGACGCCGTTTTTCATAACGGAGATTCTGAACTGCGTCCCGATTCTCCCCTTTGGGAAGGCATACGTGTTGTTAAAGGGAACATGGACTTCTACGCCGGCTACCCAGAACGTTTGGTGACCGAGCTTGGTTCGACCAAGATTATCCAAACTCATGGTCACTTGTTTGACATCAATTTCAACTTTCAAAAGTTGGACTACTGGGCTCAGGAAGAAGAGGCCGATATCTGTCTCTATGGTCACTTGCATGTGCCAAATGCTTGGATGGAAGGAAAGACTCTTTTTCTAAATCCAGGTTCCATCAGTCAACCACGTGGGACCATCAGAGAATGTCTCTATGCTCGTGTGGAGATTGATGATAGTTATTTTAAAGTGGACTTTTTGACACGAGACCACGAGGTGTATCCGGGCTTGTCCAAGGAGTTTAGCCGATGATTGCCAAGGAGTTTGAGACTTTCTTGTTGGGGCAAGAAGAAACTTTTTTGACCCCTGCTGAAAATCTAGCTGTGTTAATTGATACCCACAATGCGGATCATGCGACCCTCTTGCTTAGTCAGATGACCTATACCCGTGTTCCTGTTGTGACAGATGAAAAACAGTTTGTTGGGACGATTGGGCTCAGAGATATTATGGCTTATCAGATGGAGCATGATTTGAGTCAAGAAATTATGGCGGATACGGATATTGTTCATATGACCAAAACGGATGTAGCGGTTGTTTCGCCTGATTTTACCATTACGGAGGTCTTGCACAAGCTGGTAGATGAGTCCTTCTTGCCTGTTGTAGATGCGTCAGGGATTTTCCAAGGGATCATCACGCGCAAGTCTATCCTCAAGGCAGTGAATGCCCTCTTGCATGACTTTAGTAAGGAATATGAGATTCGATGCAAATGAGAGACAGAATTTCAGATTTTTTAGAGGAAAAGCAGGGCTTGTCTGCCAATTCCAAGCAGTCCTATAAGTATGATCTGGAGCAATTTTTAGACATTGTAGGCGAGCGGATTTCTGATACCAGTCTCAAGATTTACCAAGCCCAACTAGCCAATCTAAAAATCAGCGCCCAGAAGCGAAAGATTTCGGCCTGTAACCAATTTCTCTACTTTCTCTATCAAAAAGGAGAAGTGGATAGTTTTTACCGCTTGGAATTAGCTAAACAAGCTGAAAAGAAGACCGAAAAGCCAGAACTGTTAAACCTAGCCTCTTTTTGGCAGGAAAGTAATTATCCAGAGGGTCGCTTGCTAGCGCTCTCAATCCTAGAAATGGGGCTCTTGCCGAGTGAGATTTTAGCCCTTAAGGTTGAGGATATCAATCTGGATTTTCAAGTGTTGCGAATCAAGAAGGTTTCCCAACAGAGGATTGTCACCATTCCCACGAGCTTGCTTTCAGAGCTAGAACCCTTGATGGGCCAGACCTATCTTTTTGAAAGGACAGGGAAAGCCTATTCTCGTCAATGGGCCTTCCGTCAGCTAGAGTCCTTTGTCAAGGAGAAAGGTTTCTCAACCTTATCCGCTCAAGCCTTGCGGGAACAGTTCATTCTAAGACAGATAGAAAAGAAGGTCGATTTGTACGAAATTGCAAAAAAATTAGGATTAAAAACAGTTCTGACTTTAGAAAAATATAGATAATGGATATTAAATTAAAAGATTTTGAAGGGCCACTGGACTTGCTCTTGCACCTGGTTTCTAAGTATCAGATGGATATCTACGATGTGCCCATTACGGAAGTCATCGAACAGTATCTAGCTTATGTTTCAACCCTGCAGGCCATGCGTCTGGAAGTGACGGGCGAGTACATGGTTATGGCCAGTCAGCTCATGCTGATCAAGAGTCGCAAGCTTCTTCCAAAGGTAGCGGAAGTGACCGATTTGGAGGATGACCTGGAACAGGATCTCCTCTCTCAAATCGAAGAATACCGCAAGTTCAAGCTCTTGGGGGAGCACTTGGAAGCCAAGCACCAGGAACGGGCCCAGTATTATTCCAAAGCGCCGACAGAGTTGATTTACGAAGATGCGGAGCTTGTGCATGACAAGACGACCATTGACCTCTTTTTAGCTTTTTCAAATATCCTAGCCAAGAAAAAAGAGGAGTTCGCACAGAATCACACGACTATCTTGCGAGATGAGTATAAGATTGAGGACATGATGATTATCGTGAAAGAGTCCTTAGCTGGACGAGATCAATTGCGCTTGCAGGATTTGTTTAAGGAAGCCCAGAATGTCCAAGAGGTCATTACCCTCTTTTTAGCAACCCTAGAGTTAATCAAAACACAGGAGCTGATCCTCGTGCAAGAGGAAAGTTTCGGAGATATTTATCTCATGGAAAAGAAGGAAGAAAGTCAAGTGGCCCAAAGCTAGACTTGATAGAGAGGAAAGATGAGTACTTTAGCAAAAATAGAAGCGCTCTTGTTTGTAGCGGGTGAAGATGGGATTAGAGTCCGCCAGTTAGCTGAACTCCTCTCTCTGCCACCGACAGGCATCCAACAGAGTTTAGAAAAATTATCTCAGAAGTATGAAAAGGACCTAGATTCCAGTTTGGATCTGATTGAGACTGGTGGTGCTTATAGATTGGTGACCAAGCCTCAGTTTTCAGAGATTTTGAAGGAATACTCTAAGGCACCTATCAACCAGAGTTTATCTCGGGCTGCCCTTGAGACCTTGTCCATCATTGCCTATAAGCAGCCGATTACACGGATAGAAATTGATGCCATCCGTGGGGTCAACTCGAGTGGGGCTTTGGCGAAGTTGCAGGCCTTTGACTTGATACGAGAAGACGGGAAAAAAGAAGTGTTGGGACGCCCCAACCTCTATGTGACAACAGATTATTTCCTAGATTACATGGGAATTAACCATTTGGAAGAATTACCAGTGATTGATGAGCTTGAGATTCAAGCCCAAGAAAGCCAATTATTTGGTGAAAGGATAGAAGAAGATGAGAATCAATAAATATATTGCCCACGCAGGTGTGGCCAGTAGGAGAAAAGCAGAAGAGCTGATTAAGCAAGGCTTGGTGACGGTTAACGGCCAGGTGGTACGTGAACTTGCAACCACTATCAAGTCAGGCGACAAGGTCGAAGTTGAAGGCCAGCCTATCTACAACGAAGAAAAGGTTTACTATCTGCTTAACAAACCACGTGGTGTGATTTCCAGTGTGACAGATGACAAGGGTCGCAAGACTGTTGTCGACCTCTTGCCCAACGTGAAGGAGCGCATCTACCCTGTAGGTCGTTTGGACTGGGATACATCAGGTGTCTTGATTTTGACCAATGACGGGGATTTTACGGATGAAATGATTCACCCTCGTAATGAGATTGACAAGGTTTATGTCGCGCGTGTTAAAGGTGTGGCCAATAAGGATAATCTCCGCCCCTTGACCCGTGGACTTGAGATTGATGGCAAGAAAACCAAGCCAGCTGTCTATGAAATTCTCAAAGTTGATCCAGTCAAAAACCGCTCTGTGGTGCAGTTGACCATCCATGAAGGGCGTAACCACCAGGTTAAAAAGATGTTTGAAGCTGTCGGCCTTCAAGTAGATAAACTGTCTCGTACACGTTTCGGACATCTAGACTTGACAGGACTCCGTCCAGGAGAATCCCGTCGTCTTAACAAAAAAGAAATCAGCCAACTACATACCATGGCTGTAACCAAGAAATAATGAAACGAATTTTAATAGCGCCTGTGCGCTTTTACCAGCGTTTTATCTCACCAGCCTTTCCACCCTCTTGTCGCTTTGAGCCGACTTGTTCCAACTATATGATTCAGGCTATTGAAAAACATGGCTTCAAGGGTGTTTTGATGGGCTTGGCTCGGATTTTACGTTGCCATCCCTGGTCGAAAACAGGTAAGGACCCCGTCCCAGACCATTTTTCACTCAAACGGAATCATAAATAAAACGAATTACAATGGTGATTCGTTTTTTCACAAGTAGTTTTATCTGGAATGATGATTCCCGCTATCCTTCTCCTATAAAAAGTGGTAAAATGGATGAAAGAAAGAAGGAACTGAAATGACAACATTATTTTCAAAAATCAAAGAAGTAACAGAACTTGCTGCGATCTCAGGTCATGAAGCACCTGTCCGTGCTTATCTTCGTGAAAAGTTGACACCGCACGTGGATGAAGTGGTGACAGATGGCTTGGGTGGTATTTTTGGTATCAAGCATTCAGAAGCTACGGATGCGCCGCGCGTCTTGGTCGCTTCTCACATGGATGAAGTTGGTTTTATGGTCAGCGAAATCAAGCCAGATGGTACCTTCCGTGTGGTAGAAATCGGTGGATGGAATCCTATGGTGGTTAGTAGCCAACGTTTCAAACTCTTGACTCGTGATGGTCGTGAAATTCCTGTGATTTCAGGCTCTGTTCCTCCACATTTGACTCGTGGTAAGGGCGGCCCAACTATGCCAGCTATTGCAGATATCGTCTTTGATGGCGGTTTTGCGGATAAGTCTGAGGCAGAAAGTTTTGGCATCCGTCCTGGTGACACCATCGTACCAGATAGTTCTGCAATCTTGACGGCCAATGAGAAAAATATCATCTCAAAAGCTTGGGACAACCGCTACGGTGTTCTTATGGTGAGCGAGTTGGCGGAAGCTCTGTCAGGTCAAAAATTCGGAAATGAACTCTATCTTGGCTCTAACGTCCAAGAAGAGGTTGGTCTTCGTGGTGCTCATACTTCCACAACCAAGTTTGACCCAGAAGTCTTCCTAGCAGTTGATTGCTCACCTGCTGGTGATGTTTATGGCGGTCAAGGCAAGATTGGAGATGGAACCTTGATTCGTTTCTACGATCCAGGTCACTTGCTTCTCCCAGGAATGAAGGATTTCCTTTTGACAACGGCTGAAGAAGCTGGTATCAAGTACCAATACTACTGTGGTAAAGGTGGAACAGACGCTGGCGCAGCTCATCTGAAAAATGGCGGTGTCCCATCTACAACTATCGGTGTCTGCGCTCGTTATATCCACTCTCACCAAACCCTCTACGCTATGGATGACTTCCTAGAAGCTCAAGCTTTCTTGCAAGCCTTGGTGAAGAAATTAGATCGTTCAACAGTTGATTTGATTAAAAATTATTAAACCATAAGGAGGTGGTAGGGATGGTAGAACCAAACCTAGAAAGCCTTGTAAAAGATCTTTACAATCATGCTCGACATGATTTGAGTGAGGATTTAGTTGCTGCTCTCCTAGAGACTGCTAAAAAACTGCCTACTACAAATGAGCAATTGCTGGCAGTTCGTCTCTCAGGCCTGGTCAATCGTGAATTGCTCCTGAATCCCAAACATCCGGCACCTGAGTTGCTCAACTTGGCTCGCTTTATCAAAAGAGAAGAAGCAAAGTACAGAGGAACTGCGGCTTCTGCGCTTATGTATGGGGAGCTCTTTAAAATGATTTGATTCCATTGTGAATCAAAGCATTTTTCTATATGTTAGAAAAGCAATTCTTGGTTAGGAAAAGAAAAAAGCCATCCCATTTAGGATAGCTTCTTGGATCTTAGATTTGTTCAGCGATGACCTTTTCAGCAAGGTTCATGGCGTGGTCAGATACACGAGTATAGTGGGAAATGATGTCGATAAAGTTGACACCAGCTTGTGTTGAACACTCGCCCTTGTTGAGGCGCTTGATGTGGGTCTTTCTGAGAACACGTTCCATATTGTTGATTTCTTTATGGCGTTCAATCAGACTTTGAGCTTTTTCAATATCATTGTTTTCTACACTATCAAGGGCATCTCTGATAAAGCCAGTGGTTTTTTGATAGATATCAGCTAGTTCTTGCAAAGCAGCTTCAGAGAACTCAACATTTTTACGTTGAAGATAGTCGGTCAGATTGATTAGGGCTTCTGCGTGATCCCCAATCCGTTCCAAATCGCGAGATGAATCCAGGATGTTGGTGAGCACTTCACTTTCTTTCTGGCTAAGGGCTTCGCTTGAAAGAGTAATAAGGTAACGAGTCAATTTTTCATCAATGGTATTGATGGCTTCTTCTGTCTTGTGTCCTTTTTCAGCAACCTTTTCATTAAGGTCAATGATGTAGTTGTATGAAAGGTCAAAGGCTTTAGAAGCATAATTTCCCAAGTGAAGGAGTTCTTTCTTCGCATTTCCGAGAGCGATTGATGGAGCTTGTTTAATCAAATGCTCATCAAGATAAAGTGGCTCGTACTTAACAACTTCATCTTCACCAGGGATGAGTTTGGTTACAAAGTAGGCCAAGGCTCCGATGAAGGGAAATTGTACAATGGTGTTACTTACGTTAAAGGCACCGTGAGAGAAGGCGATGGTCATCTCAGGTGAGAGGTGAAGGAGTGCCTGGAAGTACTCAATCATAGACGTAAATGGACCTAATAAGATTAAGCAAAGAATAGTTCCTAAAACGTTAAAGGTAACGTGGGTTGCAGCAACGCGTTTCGCAGAGACATTGGCTCCAGCTGCCGCGATGATAACTGTTAGGGTTGTCCCGATATTATCCCCGAAGAGAACCGGTAGAGAACCTTTAAGGTCCAGGAATCCGCCTGCATAGAGACCTTGCAAAATCCCGATTGTCGCAGAAGAAGCTTGGATGAGGACGGTAATCACTGCACCGGCAAAAACTCCCAACACAGGATTTTGTCCCAAGGTTACCATGTATTCCTTGAATTGTGGTAAATCTTTAAGAGGACTCATACCGGCACTGATGAGGTTGAGGGCGTAGAAGATTCCCCCTACACCAAACAGGATGCGCCCGATATTGTTTGCTGTTCTATTTTTGGTAAAGAAGAGGAACATGGTTCCAAGGAAAATCAGAGGTAAAGCATACTCACCAAGCTTGAAACCGATGATAAAGGAAGTAACTGTGGTTCCGATGTTGGCTCCCATGATAATTCCGATAGCCTGTCTAAGAGTTAGAAGACTAGCGCTGACCAGTCCAACCGTGATAACTGTAACCCCTGTACTTGACTGAATCAGGGCAGTCACGACAATGCCGACTAGAACACCTAAAAAGGGATTGCTAGTATACTTATCAATGTAAAAACGAAGGCGATCTCCAGCAGCTTGTTGCAAACCGTCTCCCATGGTCTTGATACTATATAAGAATAGTCCCAGACCACCTAAAAAGTGAAATAAAATTTCCTGCCAATTAATGGACATTTCTTTTTCCTCCGAAAAATAATAACGGAATTTCTCCTATTCTATTTTAAAGGATAAAAGTAAATCTAACAAGTGTTAAGCTAAGATTTTAGAAAGAAAATTCGTTAGAATGGGCCTTGATTATATTAATTTTACCAATTTCTAACCTAGATATAGGTATTTCCTTTTATATATTGACATTTAAAAGAAATATTTTAAAATGAGGGAGGAATTATCTTGGTCCCTGTGATTGGGATAAAAATTTTATAAAGAAAGTTAAGCGCTTTCTTTTATGTAGCAAAATCAATCTTTTAGGAGGAGAAAATGAAGAATCCATTTTTTGAAAGACGTTGTCGTTACAGTATTCGTAAGTTATCAGTAGGAGCCTGCTCGCTAATGATTGGTGCTGTTTTATTTGCTGGTCCAGCCTTGGCAGAAGAAACTGCAGTTCCTGAAAATAGCGGAGCCAATACAGAGCTTGTTTCAGGAGAGAGTGAGCATCCAACTAATGAAGCTGACAAGCAGCATGAAGGAGAACATGCTAGAGAAAATAAGCCAGAAAAGGCAGAAGGAGTAGCGACAGCATCTGAAACTGCTTCGCCAGCAAGCAATGAAGCTGCAACTACTGAAACTGCAGAGGCAGTAAGCGCAGCTAAACCAGAGGAAAAAGCAAGTGAGGTGGCTGCGGAAACACCATCTGCAGAAGCAAAACCTAAGTCTGACAAGGAAACAGAAGCAAAGCCTGAAGGAACTAGCCAAGGGGATGAGTCTAAGCCAGCAGCAGAAGCTAATAAGACTGAAAAAGAAGTCCAGCCAGATGTCCCTAAAAATACAGAAAAAACATTAAAACCAAAGGAAATCAAATTTAATTCTTGGGAGGATTTGTTGAAATGGGAACCGGGTGCGCGTGAGGATGATCCCATCAATCGTTCCTCAGTTGAACTAGCTAAGCGCCATAGAGGTCAGTTGGTGAATGAAAAAGCAAGTAGAAGAGCCAAGGTTCAGGCGCTAGCAAATACCAACTCAAAGGCTAAAGATCACGCTTCTGTTGGTGGAGAAGAATTCAAAGCCTACGCCTTTGACTACTGGCAATACTTGGATTCAATGGTCTTCTGGGAAGGTCTAGTCCCAACTCCAGATGTCATTGATGCAGGGCATCGTAACGGAGTTCCCGTTTATGGAACACTTTTCTTCAACTGGTCCAACAGTATTGCTGACCAAGAGAAATTTGTTGCTGCTTTGAAACAAGATGAGGATGGAACCTTCCCTATTGCACGAAAACTTGTCGACCTTGCTAAGTACTATGGCTTTGATGGGTATTTTATCAACCAAGAAACAACAGGTGACTTAGTAACGCCACTTGGTGAAAAAATGCGTCAATTCATGCTCTATACAAAAGAATATGCGGCAAAAGTCAACCATCCAATCAAGTATGCTTGGTACGATGCCATGACCTATAAATATGGTCGTTACCACGAAGATGGTCTAGGTGATTACAACTACCAGTTCATGCAAAAAGAAGGTGACAAGGTCCCTGCGGATCAATTCTTTGCCAATTTCAACTGGAATAAGGAAAAGAATGACCACTCTGTAGAAATGGCAAAATGGCTGGAACGTAGCCAATATGATGTCTTTGCAGGATTGGAATTGCAACAAGGTGGTTCTTATAAGACAAAAGTTAAATGGGATGCCCTCTTAGATGAAAAAGGCAAGTTACGTTTGTCACTTGGACTCTTTGCACCAGATACAATTACCAGTCTAGGAAAAACAGGTGAAGATTACCATAAAAACGAAGATATCTTCTTCACAGGTTACCAAGGAGATCCGACAGCTCAAAAACCAGCGGACAAAGAGTGGTATGGGATTGCTAATTTAGTTGCAGACCGCACACCAGCAGTAGGCCGGACCTTCACTACCTCCTTTAATACAGGCCATGGTAGAAAGTGGTTTGTAGACGGAAAGGTTTCTAAGGATTCTGAGTGGAACTACCGTTCTGTTTCAGGTGTCTTGCCAACATGGCGCTGGTGGCAGACTTCAACAGGGGAAAAACTTCGTGCAGAATATGATTTTACAGATGCCTACAATGGCGGAAATTCCCTTAAATTCTCAGGTAATGTAGCTGGTAAGACGGACCAGGATGTGAATTTGTATTCTACTAAGTTAGAAGTAACTGAGAAAACCAAACTTCGTGTTGCCCACAAGGGAGGAAAAGGCTCGAAAGTTTATATGGCCTTCTCTACAACTCCAGACTACAAATTCGATGATGCAGATGCATGGAAAGAGCTAACCCTTTCTGACAACTGGACAAATGAAGAATTTGATCTCAGCTCACTAGCAGGTAAAACCATCTATGCAGTCAAACTCTTCTTCGAGCATGAAGGAGCTGTAAAAGATTATCAGTTTAACCTAGGTCAATTAACAATTTCAGACAATCACCAAGCACCACAAGCGCCTACAGGACTTTCTGTGGTGAAACAATCTCTTAAAAATGCCCAAGAAGCTGAAGCAGTGGTCCAGTTTGCGGGTAATCAAGATGCGGATTTCTATGAAGTCTACGAAAAAGATGGGGATAACTGGCGTTTGTTGACAGGTTCATCTGCTTCAACCATCTACTTGCCAAAAGTTAGCCGCTCTGCTAATGCGACTGGTACGACGCAAGAATTGAAAGTTGTTGCAGTTGGTAAAAATGGCCTTCGTTCAGAAGCTGCGACGACATCCTTTAACTGGGGCATGACTGTTCAGGATACGACTCTCCCAAGACCTTTGGCTGAAAATATTGTTCCAGGGGCAACGGTTATCGGTAGCACTTTCCCGAATACCGAAGGTGGAGAAGGTATTGAAGGTATGTTGAACGGTACCATTACCAGTCTTTCAGACAAGTGGTCTTCAGGACAATTGAGCGGTAGTGTCGATATTCGTTTGACTCAGCCACGTACAGTTGTCAGATGGGTGATGGATCATGCGGGAGCTGGTGGAGAATCTGTAAACGACGGTTTGATGAACACCAAAGACTTTGACCTTTATTATAAAGATGCGGATGGTCAATGGAAGTTGGCTAAGGAAGTCCGTGGTAATAAAGCGCACGTTACGGATATCACTCTTGACAAACCAATTACTGCCCAAGACTGGCGTTTGCATGTCATTACATCTGATAACGGAACACCTTGGAAGGCCATTCGTATCTACAACTGGAAGATGTACGAAACCTTGGACACAGAAAGTCAAAATATTCCAATGGCTAAGGTAGCTGCTCGTTCACTTGGAAACCACCAAGTTCAACTGGGCTTCTCTGATGTTCCGGCAGGCGCAACCATCACCGTTTACGACAAGGCTGATTCACAAACACCAATTGCAACCTTGAAGACTGAAACTGGAGGTGACTTGGCAACAGCTCCATTGGGCTTTGACAAGCAACCAACTCTTCTCTACTATCGTACCCAACTACCTGGCAAAGAAATCAGTAACACCTTGGCAGTAGCGATTCCGCAGGATGAAAGAAAAATTGCTGCGGTTAGCCTGGAAAAAGAACCTAAAAAGACGGTTTACAAAGAGGGAGAAAAACTTGACCTTAGAGGCGGAACACTCCGTATTCAATACGAAGGGGGAAAAGCCGACGAGCTGATTAACCTTACTCACTCAGGTGTGACGGTATCTGGATACGAGGCTCATCAAAAAGGGGAACAAAACCTAACACTTCAATACCTTGGTTTACCAGTGTCAGGTGATCTGAAAGTCCAAGTGACAGGACAAGATGAAGGAAAAACAAAAGAAGTAGCGGGCTTGTATATTACTAAGAAACCAAAAACAGATTATCTAGTAGGAGATCAACTGGATCTCTCTGAAGGTCGCTTTGGTGTTCTCTATGATGACGAGACAGAAGAGACTCACAGCTTTACTGATGAAGGTGTTGAAATCACGGGCTACGATGCTCAGAAGACTGGACGCCAGACCTTGACCCTGCATTACAAGGGGCACACAGCTGAGTTTGATGTCTTGGTTTCTCCAAAGGCTGCAGTTAATGATGAATACCTTAAACAAGAAATCACTGCTGCCCAAGGCCGTCAGTCAACCCTTGCCTATACCTTCTCAAGTGAGGACAAACAAGCTGTACTAGTAGAGAAACTCAATGCAGCGAAAGCTGTTGCAGAAAACCATGATGCCAGTCAAGAAGAAGTCAACAAAGCCTTGAATGAGTTGAAACAAGCAGGGACAGACTTGGATGGAAATCAACGTTATCAAACTGCTAGAGAAGAATTGGAAGGCTTGCTCGAATCTATCCGTGAAAAAGATCCTAAAGCTGAGTTGATTGAACAAGCAGAAACTTTGTTGGCTTCAGAGATGCCAACTCCACAAGCTTTTGCGGACATGAATGAAAAGCTGAATAAGAAACTAGCTCCTGCAGAAGAAAGTCATCATGTTGGTAGCACGGATCCAAGTGAAGTAGCCCCAACAGTTGAGGTCCTCCCTGAACTAGTTGTTGAAAATGAAACAACAGCCTATGAACATCAAGAGCGACCAAATGCGAACCTTCTTAAAGGTCAACGTCAACTTGTCCAAAAAGGAGAAGAAGGTCAAGTTCGTCATTTTGTAGAAGTAGATGGCCAAGGCAATCGTATCCTTCGTACAACAGAAATTCTTAAGGAAGCTGTTCCAGAGATTACCGAAGTAGGTACAAAAGTTCTATCAAGCAATCAACCAGCAGAAGGAGCAAAAGACCTGGTTCTAGAAACTCCGAAACTAGAAGTTGAAGAAGTTGCAGTATCCTTTGAACGTCAAGAACGTCCAAATTCAGAGCTTCTCAAAGGTCAACGTCGTATTGTGCAAGCTGGGGAAGAAGGACAAATTCGTCGCTTTGTAGAAGTCGATGCCCGAGGCAATCGTACCCTTCGTTCAACAGAAGTTCTCAAGGAAGCTCTTCCGGAAATTACCGAAGTGGGTACAAAAGTTCTATCAAGCAATCAACCAGCTGAAGGAGTTAAAGATTTAGTTCTAGAAACTCCGAAACTAGAAGTTGAAGAAATTGCAGTATCCTTTGAACGTCAAGAACGTCCAAACTCAGAGCTTCTCAAAGGTCAACGTCGTATTATGCAAGCTGGAGAAGAAGGACAAATTCGTCGCTTTGTAGAAGTCGATGCCCGAGGCAATCGTACCCTTCGTTCAACAGAAGTTCTCAAGGAAGCTCTTCCAGAAATTGTTGAAGTTGGAACGAAAGAAGAGCAAGACTCTCAAGAAACAGATCAAGCTCTTTTAGCAACACCGACAAATGAAAAAGTAGGTAAAGAACTTCCAAATACTGGAGTAACAAGAGATGCTAGTCTAGTAGCACTAGGACTCCTCGGAGTGATGAGTGGCTATGGCCTACTTGCTGGAAAGAAGAGAGAAAACGAATCGATTTAGGATTCTTGCATTTCCTCATAACAACTAAAAACAAGGTTTGACTGCAGATTAGTCAAACCTCGTTTTAACTAGTAAAAATCAGTGGAAGAATGAGATGGATTAACTACTTTTTCTTGTATTACTTAGTGATTTGAAAAGGTTTTTCTAGTTTTGATTTTTAGAAATGCTAGTTTTCGTTGCAAGAAAGAACTGGAAAAGTTTAGGGTTTTTCTATCTCTTTTGCTGATTTTGTGATATAATTAACACGTATAAAAAAAGAAGGAGTCATATCTAATGGCAAAATTGACTGTTAAAGACGTTGAATTGAAAGGGAAAAAAGTTCTCGTTCGTGTTGACTTCAACGTACCTGTAAAAGATGGCGTGATTACCAACGACAACCGTATCACTGCAGCTCTTCCAACTATCAAGTACATCCTTGAACAAGGTGGACGTGCTATCCTCTTCTCTCACCTTGGCCGTGTAAAAGAAGAAGCAGACAAAGCTGGTAAATCACTTGCTCCTGTAGCTGCTGACTTGGCAGCTAAATTGGGTCAAGACGTTGCTTTCCTTCCAGGTGTCACTCGTGGTGCTGAATTGGAAGCAGCGATTAACGCTCTTGAAGATGGACAAGTTCTCTTGGTTGAAAACACTCGTTACGAAGATGTTGATGGCAAGAAAGAATCTAAAAACGATCCTGAACTTGGTAAATACTGGGCATCACTTGGAGATGGTATCTTCGTAAACGATGCATTCGGTACAGCTCACCGTGCACACGCATCTAACGTTGGTATCTCAGCAAACGTTGAAAAAGCAGTTGCTGGATTCCTTCTTGAAAACGAAATTGCCTACATCCAAGAAGCAGTTGAAGCTCCAGAACGTCCATTCGTGGCTATCCTTGGTGGTTCAAAAGTTTCAGACAAGATCGGTGTTATCGAAAACTTGCTTGAAAAAGCTGATAAAGTCCTTATCGGTGGTGGTATGACTTACACATTCTACAAAGCACAAGGTATCGAAATCGGTAACTCACTTGTAGAAGAAGACAAATTGGATGTTGCGAAAGCTCTTCTTGAAAAAGCAAACGGTAAATTGATCTTGCCAGTTGACTCAAAAGAAGCTAACGCATTTGCTGGCTACACTGAAGTGCGTGACACTGAAGGTGAAGCAGTTTCTGAAGGCTTCCTTGGTCTTGACATCGGTCCAAAATCTATTGCTAAATTTGACGAAGCTTTGACTGGTGCCAAAACAGTTGTATGGAACGGACCTATGGGTGTATTTGAAAACCCTGACTTCCAAGCTGGAACAATCGGTGTGATGGACGCTATCGTGAAACAACCAGGCGTTAAATCAATCATCGGTGGTGGTGACTCAGCTGCCGCAGCGATTAACCTTGGCCGTGCAGACAAATTCTCATGGATTAGTACGGGCGGAGGTGCTTCAATGGAACTTCTCGAAGGTAAAGTATTGCCAGGTTTGGCTGCACTTACAGAAAAATAATTTCAGCCCGTTAGTCTCTACAAAATCCTGATTTTGTAGAAAAAGGAACAAAACTGAAACGTTAACAAAAAGGTGGCTATGTCACCTTTTTGTGTTAGTGTAGGTATTTGTGACGCGGTGGTGGTGCTTCAATGGAACTCCTTGAAGGTAAAGTTCTTCCAGGACTTGCAGCCTTGACAGAAAAATAAGATTTTATAACTAAATCAAAGAATAGAGGGATGAAAGTTCCTCTTTTCTTTTGCTTAAAATAAAAACGCTTCCTCTCAACTATTGCTCATAAAATCAGCCAATTTATGATAAAATGGAAATAGAAAGTTGAGATTATGAGTTATTTTAAAAAATATAAATTCGATAAATCCCAGTTCAAACTTGGTATGCGAACCTTTAAAACAGGTATTGCTGTTTTTCTAGTTCTCTTGATTTTTGGCTTTTTTGGTTGGAAAGGTCTTCAAATTGGTGCTTTGACAGCCGTTTTTAGCCTGAGGGAGAGTTTTGATAAGAGTGTTCATTTCGGAACTTCGCGTATTCTTGGAAATAGTATCGGTGGCCTCTATGCCCTAGTCTTCTTCTTATTAAATACCTTTTTCCACGAAGCCTTTTGGGTAACCTTAGTAGTTGTTCCAATATGCACCATGTTAACCATTATGACAAATGTAGCCATGAATAACAAAGCAGGGGTTATTGGTGGTGTAGCAGCTATGTTAATCATTACCCTATCGATTCCGAGTGGCGAGACGATTTTGTACGTATTTGCGCGTGTATCAGAAACTTTCATGGGAGTTTTTGTCGCAATTCTCGTAAATTATGATATTGACCGCATTCGGCTCTTTTTTGAGAAAAAAGAAAAATAATGTTACATTTTATAACATTATCAATTGACGTTTGTCTTTTTTTAGACTATAATAGACAGAAAGAAGGAAATTGTAAATGAAGGAAAAAGAATTTCGCCGAAATATGGCTGTTTTTCCTATCGGCAGTGTTATGAAGTTGACCGATCTATCGGCGCGTCAGATTCGTTATTATGAAGATCAAGAGTTGATTAAGCCTGATCGAAACGAAGGGAACCGTCGCATGTATTCCTTGAATGACATGGATCGTCTGCTTGAAATCAAAGATTATATCTCTGAAGGTTATAATATCGCTGCCATTAAGAAAAAATATGCTGAACGTGAAGCGAAATCCAAGAAAGCGGTGAGTCAGACTGAGGTGCGTCGTGCACTTCATAATGAACTCCTCCAACAAGGTCGCTTTGCTTCAGTACGGTCACCTTTTGGTCGCGGTTAGGCAACCGCAAGTAGTCATACATTAAGGAGAAAACTCATGCCAATCACAGCTGCAGATATTCGTCGTGAAGTCAAGGAAAAAAATGTTACCTTTATTCGTCTCATGTTCTCAGATATTTTGGGAACCATGAAAAACGTCGAAATTCCTGCTACAGATGAACAGTTAGATAAAGTCTTGTCAAACAAGGCTATGTTTGATGGATCTTCTATTGAAGGTTTTGTACGTATCAATGAGTCGGATATGTACTTGTACCCAGACTTGGATACATGGACAGTCTTCCCTTGGGGAGATGAAAATGGAAGTGTTGCAGGTTTGATCTGTGATGTCTATACAACAGAAGGTGAACCATTTGCAGGAGACCCTCGTGGCAATTTGAAACGTGCTCTTCGTCACATGGAAGAAGTGGGATTCAAATCCTTCAACCTTGGGCCAGAGCCAGAATTCTTCCTATTTAAGTTGGATGAAAATGGAGATCCAACACTTGAAGTGAATGACAAGGGTGGCTACTTTGATTTGGCGCCTACTGACCTTGCGGACAACACACGTCGTGAGATTGTGAATGTCTTGACCAAAATGGGATTTGAAGTAGAAGCGAGTCACCACGAGGTTGCGGTTGGACAGCATGAGATTGACTTCAAGTACGATGAAGTTCTCCGTGCTTGTGATAAGATTCAAATCTTTAAACTTGTTGTTAAAACCATTGCTCGCAAACATGGGCTTTACGCAACCTTTATGGCTAAACCAAAATTTGGTATTGCTGGATCAGGTATGCACTGTAATATGTCCTTGTTTGATGAAGAAGGAAACAATGCCTTCTTTGATCCAAATGATCCAAAAGGAATGCAGTTGTCAGAAACGGCCTACCATTTCCTTGGCGGTTTGATTAAGCATGCCTACAACTATACTGCCATCATGAACCCAACAGTTAACTCATACAAACGTTTGGTTCCAGGTTATGAAGCGCCGGTTTACATTGCTTGGGCTGGTCGTAACCGTTCGCCACTTGTGCGCGTGCCTGCTTCACGTGGTATGGGGACTCGTCTTGAGTTGCGTTCAGTGGATCCAATGGCTAATCCGTACATCGCTATGGCAGTTCTTTTGGAAGTTGGTTTGCATGGTATTGAAAATAAAATCGAAGCACCAGCTCCTATCGAAGAAAATATCTACATCATGACAGCAGAAGAGCGCAAGGAAGCTGGTATTACAGACCTTCCATCAACCCTTCACAACGCTTTGAAAGCTTTGACAGAAGATGAAGTTGTCAGAGCGGCTCTTGGAGAACATATCTATACTAGTTTCCTTGAAGCCAAACGAATCGAATGGGCAAGTTATGCAACCTTCGTTTCACAATGGGAAATTGATAACTATTTAGATCTTTACTAATATAGAAGAAAGATTGCCTGAGGGTGGTCTTTTTTCTTGTGTTTTATATCGAGATGTGATATATTTTATATAACGAGGTGCGATATATTGAACTGAATAGAAGGTGGTTATAAATGGAATTAACGGATAAGATTCGTCGAGTTTATCTTCCGATGACGGAAACGGGTTTTTATATCTTGTTCTGTCTGCAAAAGGAAGGTCATGGGTACAGTATTACGCAAAAGGTCAAGGAGATGACAGATTTGCAAGTTTCGATTAGTCCTGGAACTATGTATGGAACCTTGTCAAAGATGGAAAAGGATGGTTTGATTTCCTTTGTCCGCGAAGAGGAAAAACGGAAAATCTATCAGATTACAGACTTGGGACGCAAAGTCTTAGATATTGAATTGAAGCGTATTGAACGGCTCTATAGAAACAGTCGGGAGGAAGGATGATGGAAAAGAAAATTGTTTATCGAATTTTTACAATTGCGGATTATGAGAGGGAGGCTCTATACTTTAGAGAAATGCATGCTAAGGGATGGAAACTTAGGGAAGTAAGCTACTCTATCTTATTGTTTGCAGTTAAGTATACCTTTGAAAAGTGTCAGCCTGAGCAAGTGTCTTATCAGTTGGATTTTTACCCAATGGAAAAATCAGAGAGATCCTCCTATTTACAACTATTTAAAGACTGTGGCTGGGAGCATATTACAGACTTTAATAGTTTTTCCTATTTTAGAAAAGCGCATTCTGAAATTGAATCGGATGCAGAATTTGAAATCTATAATGACGCTGCTGGGAAGTTAGCTATGGTTAATCGCATTTTAAGACTGCGATTAGTACCTGTTTTACTTTTGCTAGCCATACATATACCATTCTTACTTAAATTGCTCAATAGGAGTAATGCGTATGGTCTATGGAGTTTTCTTGCGGTCGGGCTAGATGTTTTCTTGTCTTTAATCCTTTTGTTAATGGTTGTCTATATTAGTTGGAAGTTATGGCATAAAAAGAAGGAATTATCAGATTTATGATAGGGTAGGTATGCTCAAAATTGGAGGGGGAGTCATGATCAATAAAAAGCAATTTCGGATTTTCACCATTGTTGATTTGGACAAGGAAGAAGAATATTTACATGAGATGCATTTGAAGGGTTGGAGATATAGAACGAGTCGTTTTGGTTTGTTCTATTTTGACCAATGTCAACCAGACGATGTCATCTACCGTATCTATGATTCTAAATTTCTTAAAAAATATAAGCATGAACTGCAAGATTTTAGAAATAGAGGTTGGGAATTGATGGGAGCAGGTTCTTGTTCGATTCTTCGTAAATCGTCTTCTGATTTACTTCCGGAGGATCAAGTCTATATGAGTAAGGGGCTCAGATGGGAAGTTATGCGATCTAGACTTCGTTCATGTACAGCTACTTTCTTAGGTGGTTTAGTTGTTTGTATGAGTTTATTTCGAGAAGAACTGTCGCAACCTTTCTTTGTCATTTTTGTTCTATATGCCTTTATGATTTCTTATCTAATCCATGGTTTTTTCAGACTTAAAAGGAAATACCAAGTAGATGGAAGGTGAGTTTCTCGGTCTGTAGACTGATTTTTAGCACTCTTGATAAAAGAGTGCTAATTTTTTGAGTTTTTATCTTGACATTCTCTTCTAAGGGTGTATAATAGAATCATAAGTTAGCACTTGAGCGTATCGAGTGCTAATCGATCAGACAGAGAGGAGTGATGAGGTGGTTACAGAGCGTCAGCAGGATATTCTAAATCTGATTATTGACATCTTTACCAAAACGCACGAACCTGTCGGATCCAAAGCCTTGCAAGAGTCTATTAACTCTAGCAGTGCAACCATTCGTAATGACATGGCGGCTCTAGAAAAGCAAGGGTTGCTTGAGAAGGCCCATACTTCAAGTGGTCGGATGCCAAGTGTTGCTGGTTTTCAGTACTATGTAAAACACTCACTGGATTTTGACCGACTGGCCGAAAATGAAGTTTATGAGATTGTCAAAGCCTTTGATCAGGAATTCTTCAAATTGGAGGATATTTTACAAGAGGCTGCTAATCTATTGACAGACTTGAGTGGCTGTACGGTAGTAGCACTGGATGTTGAGCCGAGCAGGCAACGGTTGACAGCCTTTGATATCGTTGTTTTGGGGCAACATACAGCCTTGGCAGTATTCACCCTAGACGAGTCGCGAACGGTTACCAGTCAGTTTCTGATTCCAAGGAACTTCTTGCAGGAGGATTTGCTGAAACTGAAGAGCATCATTCAGGAACGTTTCCTCGGCCACACAGTTCTAGATATTCACTACAAGATTCGGACGGAGATTCCGCAGATTATCCAGCGTTACTTCACAACGACGGATAATGTTATCGATCTCTTTGAACACATTTTTAAGGAAATGTTCAACGAAAATATTGTAGTGGCGGGTAAGGTCAATCTCTTGAATTTTGCTAATCTGGCAGCCTATCAGTTCTTTGATCAACCGCAGAAGGTGGCCTTGGAGATTCGTGAGGGGTTGCGTGAAGATCAGATGCAAAATGTTCGTGTTGCGGACAGTCAAGAGTCCTGTCTAGCAGACCTAGCGGTGATTAGTAGCAAGTTCCTCATTCCTTATCGGGGAGTTGGAATTCTAGCGATTATTGGTCCAGTCAATCTGGATTACCAACAGCTAATCAACCAAGTCAATGTAGTCAATCGTGTTTTGACCATGAAGTTGACAGATTTTTACCGCTATCTCAGCAGTAATCATTACGAAGTACATTAAGATTGAAATCATTAAAGGAGGCGAAAATGGCCCAAGATATAAAAAATGAAGAAGTAGAAGAAGTCCAAGAAGAGGAAGTTGTGGAAACAGCTGAAGAAACAACTCCTGAAAAGTCTGAGTTGGACTTGGCAAATGAACGTGCAGATGAGTTCGAAAACAAATACCTTCGCGCTCATGCGGAAATGCAAAATATCCAACGCCGTGCCAATGAAGAGCGTCAAAACTTGCAACGTTATCGTAGCCAGGACTTGGCAAAAGCGATTCTTCCTTCTTTGGATAACCTTGAGCGTGCACTTGCAGTTGAAGGTTTGACAGATGATGTGAAGAAGGGCTTGGAAATGGTGCAAGAAAGCTTGATTCATGCTTTGAAAGAAGAAGGAATCGAAGAAATCGCAGCTGACGGTGAATTTGACCATAACTACCATATGGCCATCCAAACTCTCCCAGCAGACGATGAACACCCAGCAGATACCATCGCCCAAGTTTTCCAAAAAGGCTACAAACTCCATGACCGCATCCTACGCCCAGCAATGGTAGTGGTGTACAACTAAGATACAAAGCCCGTAAAAAGCTCACAGTAAAAATAGGAGATTGACGAAGTGTTCGATGAACACAAGGAAATCTATCTTTTTTACCCAGAGCTTAGGGCGTGTTCGATTAGGCAATTCTGACGGTTGCAACATATATAATAGAAACCTTGTCCGAAACGACAATAAACTATGAAGAAAGATAAGAGGCAAGCCGGAGGCTTGCAAGGAAGATATTTCCCATCGTGGTGAAAGTTTCAGTAGCTTTTGCTACTGAAACAGGGGATTTTTGAGACAATAGGCTCAAAAATAAGTGATGAAATCCCGAAGGGAGTTGCTCACGTCCCCACCACTTAAGGGAAATATCAAAAATAGAAAATTAACTAACAAGGAGAAAAACACATGTCTAAAATTATCGGTATTGACTTAGGTACAACAAACTCAGCAGTAGCAGTTCTTGAAGGAACTGAATCAAAAATCATCGCAAATCCAGAAGGAAACCGCACAACTCCATCTGTAGTCTCATTCAAAAACGGCGAAATCATCGTTGGTGACGCTGCGAAACGTCAAGCAGTTACAAACCCAGATACTGTTATCTCTATCAAATCTAAGATGGGTACTTCTGAAAAAGTTTCTGCAAACGGAAAAGAATACACTCCACAAGAAATCTCAGCTATGATTCTTCAATACTTGAAAGGATACGCTGAAGATTACCTTGGTGAGAAAGTAACCAAAGCTGTTATAACAGTTCCAGCTTACTTCAACGATGCTCAACGTCAAGCAACAAAAGACGCTGGTAAAATCGCTGGTCTTGAAGTAGAACGTATTGTCAACGAACCAACTGCAGCAGCTCTTGCTTATGGTTTGGACAAGACTGACAAAGAAGAAAAAATCTTGGTATTTGACCTTGGTGGTGGTACATTCGACGTATCTATCCTTGAATTGGGTGACGGTGTCTTCGACGTATTGTCAACTGCAGGGGACAACAAACTTGGTGGTGACGACTTTGACCAAAAAATCATCGACCACTTGGTAGCAGAATTCAAGAAAGAAAACGGTATTGACTTGTCTACTGACAAGATGGCAATGCAACGTTTGAAAGATGCAGCTGAAAAAGCGAAGAAAGACCTTTCTGGTGTAACTTCAACACAAATCAGCTTGCCATTTATCACTGCAGGTGAGGCTGGACCTCTTCACTTGGAAATGACCTTGACTCGTGCGAAATTTGACGATTTGACTCGTGACCTTGTAGAACGTACAAAAGTTCCAGTTCGTCAAGCCCTTTCAGATGCAGGTTTGAGCTTGTCAGAAATCGACGAAGTTATCCTTGTTGGTGGTTCAACTCGTATCCCAGCCGTTGTAGAAGCTGTTAAGGCTGAAACTGGTAAAGAACCAAACAAATCAGTAAACCCTGATGAAGTTGTTGCTATGGGTGCTGCTATCCAAGGTGGTGTCATTACTGGTGATGTTAAAGACGTTGTCCTTCTTGACGTAACACCATTGTCACTTGGTATCGAAACAATGGGTGGTGTCTTCACAAAACTCATCGATCGCAACACAACAATCCCAACATCTAAATCACAAGTCTTCTCAACAGCAGCAGACAACCAACCAGCCGTTGATATCCACGTTCTTCAAGGTGAACGCCCAATGGCAGCAGATAACAAGACTCTTGGACGCTTCCAATTGACTGACATCCCAGCTGCACCTCGTGGTATCCCACAAATCGAAGTAACTTTCGACATTGACAAGAACGGTATCGTATCAGTTAAAGCTAAAGACCTTGGAACTCAAAAAGAACAAACAATTGTTATCCAATCTAACTCAGGTTTGACAGACGAAGAAATCGACCGCATGATGAAAGATGCAGAAGCAAACGCTGAAGCAGATAAGAAACGTAAAGAAGAAGTAGACCTTCGTAACGAAGTAGACCAAGCAATCTTTGCGACTGAAAAGACAATCAAGGAAACTGAAGGTAAAGGATTCGATGCAGAACGTGATGCTGCCCAAGCTGCCCTTGATGACCTTAAGAAAGCTCAAGAAGACAACAACTTGGACGATATGAAAGCAAAACTTGAAGCATTGAACGAAAAAGCTCAAGGACTTGCTGTTAAACTCTACGAACAAGCCGCTGCAGCGCAACAAGCTCAAGCAGGAGCAGAAGGCGCACAAGCAACAGGAAACGCAGGCGATGACATCGTAGACGGAGAGTTTACTGAAAAATAAGATGCAAAGCCCGTTAAAACCTCACAGTGAAAATAGGAAATCTGACGCAGAAACTTTAGTTTCTAGGAAGATTTGCACCTAAAGGTAGCCACATCTGTAATTCGCTAAAGCGAAAACAGTTACGTCTCTTTTTCACCAAGAGGTTAGGGAGTGCTCGATTTAGCATTACTAGTTTGATTTTTAAAACTCGAACGTCGTAATGATAGGAAGAAATCCAGAGGTTGCAACCCAGCCTCTGTTTTTCGATAAAATAGAGGATGTTGCGTATGAAAAAAGTACTTTGTATCATTTATCCTAATTTTTCTCTTTATGAGATAACCACTTTAACGAGTACTTTAGCTCTGTCTTTTGATATCACGATTGATTATGTCGCTTCTGAGAATTCGATGGTGGTCTCTGAGGATGGTTTGCCCTGTCAACCGACGAAAACATTGGATCAGATCCGTATAGAAGATTATTCTTGTGTGATTTTGCCAGGAATGGTAAATATAGGTCCTGCTCTACAAGATGAGAAATTGATCTCGTTTTTGAGAAGTCTTAATGAGCAAGATATCTTAATTGCAGCTATTTCTTCAGCGCCTCTTTTATTGGCGAAAGCAGGTTTATTGAACGATACGAAATTTACAGGTGGGATTTGGCAAAACTTCTTTGACTATTTTGAATTTCTTCCACGTGAGAATTTCCAACCGAAAGTTCTTGTCCAAGATAAACAAATCATTACGGCTATCGGTTTTGCACATCAAGAGTTTGCAAGAAAAGTGATTCTTGGTCTAGGTTTGGCAGAAAATACTGACAACTACTTTAAAGAACAGAGCGAGTATGCTGAAGAGGATTTGATTTTTACTCTATCGGACAAAGAGTTTGATGAAGTGAAACAGAGTATAGAAAATGCCCTCTAAATATTTACTTATAAATTATAGAAAGGAATAAGAGTGTTCGAGTAACTGAACACGAGTTCCTAAGTTTCTGATTCAATATAAAAAGAAAGGAATTGAACCCGACCTAAATTCTCGGCAAAAAGATAAATCTGTCTAGGAGCATCGCTCCAGCGTCAGATTTCCTATTTTTCAGTCGAATTTTACGGTCTTGGTATCTTGTATGAACAATACTGAATTTTATGATCGTCTGGGGGTGTCAAAAAACGCTTCGGCAGACGAGATCAAAAAGGCTTATCGTAAGCTTTCGAAAAAATATCACCCAGATATCAATAAGGAGCCTGGTGCTGAGGAAAAATACAAGGAAGTTCAGGAAGCTTATGAGACTTTGAGTGACGACCAAAAACGTGCTGCCTATGACCAATACGGTGCTGCTGGAGCCAACGGTGGTTTTGGTGGAGCTGGTGGTTTCGGCGGTTTCGATGGGGCAGGAGGCTTCGGTGGTTTTGAAGATATATTCTCAAGTTTCTTCGGCGGAGGCGGTGCTTCACGCAATCCAAACGCTCCTCGCCAAGGGGATGACCTCCAGTATCGTGTGAACTTGACCTTTGAAGAAGCTATTTTTGGAGCTGAAAAAGAAGTTAAGTACAATCGTGAAGCAAGCTGTAGTACATGTAATGGCTCAGGTGCTAAGCCAGGAACAAGTCCAGTCACTTGTGGACGCTGTCATGGAGCTGGTGTCATTAATGTTGATACGCAGACTCCGCTTGGTATGATGCGTCGTCAAGTGACCTGTGATGTCTGTCACGGTCGCGGAAAAGAAATCAAAGATCCATGTACAACTTGTCACGGAACAGGGCATGAAAAACAAGCTCATAGTGTACATGTCAAAATCCCTGCTGGTGTGGAAACAGGTCAACAAATTCGCCTAGCCGGTCAAGGTGAAGCTGGATTTAACGGTGGACCTTATGGTGACTTGTATGTAGTGGTTTCTGTGGAAGCCAGCGACAAGTTTGAACGTGAAGGAACGACTATCTTCTACAATCTCAACCTCAACTTTGTCCAAGCAGCTCTTGGTGATACAGTAGATATCCCAACTGTTCATGGTGATGTTGAATTGGTTATCCCAGAGGGAACTCAGACTGGTAAGAAATTCCGTCTACGTGGCAAAGGAGCTCCGAGTCTTCGTGGTGGTGCAGTTGGTGACCAATATGTTACCGTTAATGTCGTAACACCGACAGGCTTGAATGACCGCCAAAAAGCAGCCTTGAAAGAATTCGCAGCTGCAGGTGATTTAAAAGTCAATCCAAAGAAAAAGGGCTTCTTTGACCATATTAAAGATGCCTTTGAAGGAGAATAACACAAAAAGAGCCGTTGGGCTCTTTTTACTTTATTCTTTGTAATGTTAGCATTGGAACAATCACTCATCGGCTGATTTTCTATCAGATCTTTGCTTGAGCAAGCCAGCTGCATCCATATCTTGGATGAGTTGCTTGATTTCCGCTTCTTTACCAGGCTTAATGGTAACGGTATCAATATGGTTGATTGCAGAGTTATCCTGAATATCCACTAAAGTCAAGGCTTTTTCATAGAATGCAATTCCCTTTTTTAGACTTTCCTGATCCTTCCAATATAGAACTGAGTAATCAGGATTTGGTTTCTTTCCGATTTCTTGTAAATAATTCCTACTTTCCTTCTTTAAAAATTGCAATAAACCATGATTGAACAAGTTATCCCCTACTTTATAGTAGGAGATATCTCCAGTCTGTAGGACATAGACTTCGAGTTGGTTTTTGGTGAGATTTGGACTTTCTTTTAAGACGGGATGGCTATTGATGACCTCATCTGAGAAAGTAACATAAAAATTTAAGCCCCCACCCTCGTATTTATATCTTCCATTTGATTTTACTTTCTTAGGAGGCATGTCAAGGGAGGTAAAGATTTGTTTGAGGGCGTTATTTCCCTTGTGAATGTCAATCGGTGAGGCTCTGAAGGCAAAAAACAGTACTAGAAATGCTAGGACCGCAAGAAGGCTAAGGCAACCACAAGGGATTAGGATGATCTGTGCCAGAATTTTAAAAAACTGTTTCATTTTCATTCCTCTTTTTTGTTTGACCCTGACAACCTAAAATAGATTTAAGGAAAGTTCATGGCTCTTTTTACTTATCTTCAATTTCCTGTGTTTCTTTGATGACAGCTAGTCTAGTCTGGATATCTTTTTCCAAGACCTTAAACTTGTAAGTCAGGTCTTCTTGGTATTCTTTGATGAGTTCTTTTTGCTGGTCGATGATTTGCAGGCTGTTTTGGATAATATCCACATCGTCCTTGATAGCTTGAACGCGGTCAGTAGTGTTCAAGACTCCATCTGTGATGGCTTGGCGATTTTTTGTGACCAAATAACTTCCTGCTGCAGCTCCTGCAAATAGCAGTAGATTAGATAATTTCATGGCAACTCCTTAGGCGTTTTTGATAGTTTCAGCGACTTGAGCAAGTTTGTCAAAGTCAGGTTCGTGGGCGATAAAATCAATCTTGAGGTCATCGTCCGCACTGTAGCGAGGCACGAGGTGAACGTGGGTATGAAAGACGGTTTGCCCTGCGATTTCTTCACAGTTGGCAATGATATTCATACCAGCAGCATTGGTAGCTTTCATGACTTTTTGAGCTACTTTTGGTACTTGGGCAAAGAGTTGGCTGGCGCTAGTAGCGTCCATTTCCAAGAGATTGCGATAGTGTTCTTTTGGCACGACCAAGGTGTGTCCTGGTGTCACTTGAGAGATATCAAGAAAGGCAAGAACTTGCTCATCTTCATATACTTTTGAAGCAGGAATTTCCCCTGCGATGATTTTACAAAAAATGCAATCTGACATAAAATCTACCTCTACTGTATTGAATTTTGATATAATATAGCTACATTATACCAGATTTGGAGAAAATATGTTAGAAATTAAAAACCTGACAGGTGGCTATGTTCATGTCCCTGTCTTGAAAGATGTGTCCTTTACTGTTGAAAGTGGGCAGTTAGTTGGTTTGATTGGTCTCAATGGCGCTGGGAAATCAACGACAATTAATGAAATTATCGGTCTGTTGACACCTTATAGCGGTTCTATCAATATCAATGGTCTGACCCTGCAAGAAGATGCAACGAGCTACCGCAAGCAGATTGGCTACATTCCTGAGACGCCTAGCCTGTATGAGGAATTGACCCTTAGAGAGCATATCGAAACGGTTGCTATGGCTTATAGTATTGAGCAAAAGGTAGCTTTTGAGCGAGTAGAACCTTTATTAAAAATGTTCCGTCTGGACCAGAAATTGGACTGGTTCCCTGTTCATTTTTCAAAAGGGATGAAGCAGAAGGTCATGATTATCTGTGCTTTTGTGGTGGATCCGAGTCTCTTCATCGTGGATGAGCCTTTCCTTGGTCTCGATCCGCTGGCTATTGCAGACTTGATTCAGCTTTTGGAAGTGGAAAAGCAAAAAGGCAAGTCTATTCTCATGAGTACCCACGTGCTGGATTCGGCTGAGAAGATGTGTGATGCCTTTGTCATTCTCCACAAGGGGGAAGTGCGTGCCAAGGGAAATCTGGCGCAACTGCGCGAAGCCTTTGATATGCCTGAGGCTAGTTTGAATGATATTTACTTGGCTCTGACCAAAGAGGAGGAGTTATGAAAGACTTGTTTTTAAAGAGAAAGCAGGCTTTTCGTAAGGAGTGTCTTGGTTATTTGCGCTATGTTCTCAATGACCACTTTGTCTTGTTCCTGCTTGTCCTGCTGGGCTTTCTAGCCTACCAGTACAGTCAACTCTTGCAACATTTTCCTGAAAATCATTGGCCTATCCTTTTGTTTGTAGGAATTACCTCTGTTTTACTTTTGCTTTGGGGAGGAATTGCCACCTATATGGAGGCTCCAGACAAGCTCTTTCTCTTGGTCGGAGAAGAGGAAATCAAGCTCCATCTCAAGCGTCAAACTGGCATTTCCCTAGTCTTTTGGCTCTTTGTCCAGACCCTTTTCTTGCTGTTATTTGCGCCTTTATTTTTGGCAATGGGTTATGGCTTGCCAGTTTTTTTGGTCTATGTGCTTTTATTGGGAGTAGGAAAATATTTCCTCTTTCGTCAAAAGGCCAGCAAATTTTTCACGGAAACTGGACTGAACTGGGACTATGTCATTTCCCAAGAAAGCAAGCGTAAGCAAGTCTTGCTTCGTTTCTTTGCCCTCTTTACGCAGGTAAAGGGAATTTCAAACAGCGTCAAGCGTCGTGCCTATCTGGACTTTATCCTAAAGGCTGTTCAGAAGGTTCCTGGGAAGATTTGGCAAAATCTCTATCTGCGTTCTTATCTGCGAAATGGAGATCTCTTTGCCCTCAGTCTCCGTCTGCTCCTACTTTCCTTGCTAGCGCAGGTCTTTATCGAGCAAGCTTGGATTGCGACAGCAGTGGTGGTTCTCTTTAACTACCTCTTGCTCTTCCAGTTGCTGGCCCTCTATCATGCCTTTGACTACCAGTATTTAACCCAACTCTTTCCACTGGACAAGGGGCAAAAGGAAAAAGGCTTGCAGGCGGTAGTCCGAGGATTGACCAGTTTTGTTTTACTTGTGGAATTAGTTGTTGGGTTGATTACCTTCCAAGAAAAACTAGCACTTCTAGCCTTACTGGGAGCTGGTTTAGTTTTACTAGTCTTGTACCTACCTTATCAGGTAAAACGTCAGATGCAGGACTAATATTGCTTATATGATATTAAAAAAGAAGTTGAGTTCAGTTTATCTCAACTTCTTTTATTTTCTATAAGATAATGGTTGGTCCGTAGAGACTCAACTTGGTCTTGACTTGGTCAAAGTGGAAGCGGTCATAGGCCCGCCAAGCGGCGCGAGTAGGAGCATCTGGATTGAGAGCGCTGAGTCCCATGAGAAGACTGGAAGTCTGATAAAATTTTTCCAGTTCAATCAAGACTCGATTATCCACTGTCTCAGCTTTGGCTAGAAAGCCAAGAATAGAGTTTAATTGCTCCTGAAAGCGGACGTCGTCAGAGGTTGCCTGTTTGCATGCTTGGTAGGCTTTGTTTAAGTCAGTAATCAAAGTCTGAGCTCTTTTGATAGGGTCTGTATCTGTCATGAGAATTCCTCCTTTAATCTGGGTGCCAGTCTTGTTTCTAGCAACTGTGTTTTGATACTGTCAGTCTATCACTTTTATCTCCTTTTTCACCATCAAATCTTTAATTGCCCTTGAAATTTCCTGAATGGTACTGTTAAGATTTTATGATAAAATAGTGGTAAGATTATCATGCTTATTTGAGGAACAAGCTACCCTTCAGGAGCGTTGAAGGCCTGTTTAGGATTTGGTGGGCTTGTATCATAGTATTTTTGCTATTCTCTTTTTAGGAAGAAATTGAAACAAGGAGAGTAAGAAGATGAGAATATTTGTTTTAGAAGATGATTTTTCCCAACAGACTAGGATTGAAACGACCATTGAAAAACTCTTGAAGGAACATCAGATTATTCCTAGCTCTTTTAAAGTTTTTGGCAAGCCAGATCAGCTGCTGGCAGAGGTGCATGAGAAGGGGGCGCATCAGCTATTCTTTTTGGATATTGAGATTCGAAATGAGGAGATGAAGGGTCTGGAAGTGGCTAGAAAGATTCGGGATCGGGATCCTTATGCCTTAATCGTCTTTGTGACGACTCACTCGGAGTTTATGCCCCTGTCCTTTCGCTACCAAGTGTCTGCTCTGGACTACATTGATAAGGCCTTGTCAGCAGAGGAGTTTGAATCTCGTATCGAGACAGCCCTTCTCTATGCCAATAGTCAAGATAGTAAAAGTTTGGCGGAAGATTGCTTTTACTTTAAATCAAAATTTGCCCAATTCCAGTATCCTTTTAAAGAGGTTTACTATCTAGAAACGTCGCCCAGAGCCCATCGTGTTATTCTCTATACCAAGACAGACAGACTGGAATTTACAGCGAGTTTAGAGGAGGTTTTCAAGCAGGAACCCCGTCTCTTGCAGTGCCATCGCTCTTTTCTCATCAATCCTGCCAATGTGGTTCGTTTGGATAAGAAAGAAAAACTCCTTTTCTTTCCCAATGGGGGAAGCTGTATGATAGCGCGTTATAAGGTCAGGGAAGTGTCTGAAGCTATCAATAACTTACACTGAGTGAGGAGAATTTATGTATATTTTTTGGATGATATTGTATTCACTAGCTATTATTGGGCTAGAAATTATCATGTTCTTTAAGGTAGATGGAATTAGTCTCACTTTCGATAGAATTTTTAAGGCCTTTCTTCTAAAATTTCTTCTAGCAGCAATTGTTACAACTTTTAAATTTTTAGTCTTGACTGACTATCTGTCATACTTTATAGAACCCTTGTTCGGCATCAGCTTATCTCTCTTATTGTTAAGAGGGCTTCCTAAAAAACTCCTTTTCTTTTATGGTCTCTTTCCAATTGTATTGATGGATATCTTTTACAGAAGTGTTTCCTATTTTGTGTTTCCGTTTTTGGGGCAAGGGATTGTAGATGGAGATGGAAATCCTCTCTTTTTGTTGATTATGCTATTCGTTTGCTTCATAGTATTAGTCTTTTTGAAATGGTTGGACTATGATTTTACTAGATTGAGAAAGGAGTTTCTCGATAAAGGTTTTCAACAGTCCCTGACTAAGATTAACTGGATAATGGGGGCTTACTTTCTAGTCATGGAAAATCTGTCTTACTTTGAATATGCATACGATATCCAATCAAAGACTGTTCGCCATCTTATCCTAGTTTTTTACCTCCTCTTTTTTATGGGGATTGTCAAGAAATTGGATACCTATTTGAAGGACAAACTCCATGAGAGATTGGACCAAGAGCAGGCCTTGCGCTACAGAGATATGGAACGCTATAGTCGGCATATAGAGGAACTTTACAAGGAAGTCCGGAGCTTTCGCCATGACTACACTAACCTCTTGACCAGTTTACGTCTGGGTATTGAAGAGGAGAACATGGAGCAGATAAAAGAGGTCTACGACTCCGTCTTAAAGGATTCCAGTGAAAAATTGCAGGACAATAAATATGACCTTGGACGACTCGTGAATGTTCGTGATAAAGCCCTCAAAAGTCTCCTAGCAGGGAAATTTCTGAAAGCCAGAGATAAGAACATTGTCTTTAATGTCGAAGTTCCAGAGGAGATTCAGGTAGAGGGGATGAGCTTGCTTGATTTTCTAACCATTGTGTCTATCCTTTGTGACAATGCTATTGAAGCCAGTGTGGAAGCCAGCCAACCTCATGTTTCAATCGCCTTTTTAAAAAATGGAGCACAGGAGACCTTTATTATCGAAAACTCCATCAAAGAAGAGGGCATAGATATTTCTGAAATCTTCTCCTTTGGAGCCAGTTCTAAAGGGGAGGAGAGAGGAGTTGGTCTCTATACCGTCATGAAAATTGTGGGAAACCATCCTAATACCAGTCTAAATACCACCTGTCAAGATCAAGTCTTTCGTCAGGTTTTAACAGTTCACTCGATGTCAGTTGATGATTAGAAGACTTGTGGAAAGAAGTACTGCCTGCAGTCATCGATTAAAATACTATAATATGTGAGGTATATTAAATGAATAAGAAATCCTTTTTTATCATCTGTTCTACGTTAATTATAGCATCGAATCTTCTCATGCTATTTGTAGTGAACAAGGGAGAAGAAACGGGGAGTAATCTGTTTGTGATTGCTATAGCCTGTGTTATGTTACCATCATTCTTATATGCGGTTGAGAACCGAATGGTTTCTTTAATTAGGACAGGGTCAGTAGCTTTACTCTTATTGACAGTATTGTCTTTAGTCCGTCTTGTCAACAGAATAGAGAGGACGCCTGAAATTCTCAACATTATCATTACCCTCCTGGTTTTGGCAAGTGGGACAGCCTGTATCCTGGTTGCAATCATGAGAATCTATCAGAACAGACGGAAGTGAGGGTGGATAGTTTTCGATTTTGTATTTTCACATTGTTAAGTTTCCTTAGGGCAAGTATGTTTTTCATGCTTGCTTTTTTTATTTTTTACAATTCAAGATGTTTTGATGACCATTTGTGATTTGGATGGAAAATTTTAAAAAATAGTAGTATACTAACATTGTTAAGGTTGCAATAGGACGAAAGTAAAAAGAGGTATTCCTCGTGAATGCAAAAACAATGATACAATTGGCTATTATGGTTGCTTAAAGACTTGAGCTTGTGTACTTGGAGGTAATTATGGATTTCAAAAGTTTTCTTATTGTTTTTGTTGTTAGTATGCTTATTTCTTTTATTACTTATTTAATTAGGGAAAAATTTTTAAAATCTCCAAAGAAGAATAAAGATAAATCCAATTAGATAAAAAGATTTTTTATCGCGAGTTTAATCTACAGGTGAGTTTCTTTAATATTGTTTCGCCTCTTAAAATGATATGTGATAGCAGGATAAAAAATCTACAAATTAAGTTGGTATCAATACGGTGTAAAGGGCAAGTATGTTTTTCATGCTTGCTTTTTTAAATTTTTACAATTCAAGATGTTTTGATGACCATTTATGATTTAAGTGATCCACGGTCAAAATGAGTGCTATACTAGCAGTGTCAAGGTTGTAGCTCAACTAAGATAAAGCATACATTTAGGAGAAAATCTTATGAAGAAAAAAATACTGATCATTTTCGTTCTGTATCTGATCATGTCTATCCTTCTTTATCCGCTTAGGGAGAGTATTTGGTATCAGCTATTTTATACCATAGCTTATATGATTGCGGTTGTGATCTATTTTGCTTTAACTAAAAAGAAAGGAGCAAAGAAATGAAAACTTTTCTTGCTAAAAAACGGAACATCTTTCTTGCAAGATTGTTCCTAGGTCAGTTGCCCTTGCTTGTCTCTACTTATCTATTTCTATCTCGTCAGTTTTTAAATTTTTCATTGGTTTTCCAATTTCTTTTAGTGGTTATTAACTTGGCTTCTATTTTGGTCACTGTTTATCTCACTAGGGAAATGAGGATAAGAGAGTTTGAAGATGATGATTTGGTTAGTCCTAGAACCAATCAACTCATGTATATCGGCTTGACAGGTTTTATGTCTATTATTTGTTTGTATAGGGGTATCACAGCAGGAGAATTCTATCAACAATTAATTGCCTACATTGGTGCTCTTCTCTGCTTGCTTATCATGCTTCTACTCATTTGGGGCTTGAAGTATTATAAAAAGTAGGGAAGAACTTGCGGCTAGTCTATAGTCTGATAAGAGGAGGTTATCATGTATAAACACTTATTTTTCCTAGATTCCAAAACTTTAGACCGGTTGATGCCCTATATTCTGGTCTTGGCTTCTGACACCATTGCCTTTAATGTTTTTGTGCTAACCTTTGTATCTGCGGTGGTCTTTAATTCCCTAAATTCCCTGCTAGCTTTAATGGCTATCTTCTTAGGGGCTGGCTATGTGGTCGGATTTTGGTTACTCAAATGGTTTGTTTTGGAAAGGCTAGAACTAAAGAATGACGTGTAGGAAGTCTGTTTGGTGGGGAGGCTAGTTTTATGAGAATTTTTAATAAGTGCCATGCCTTATTTTTGGGATTTTTAGTATTTGCAATCGTTGGTGCAGCGGGTTATTCCATTAATCAAGGGGATTATTTTCAACACCAGTACACATTCATTATGATAAAGAGTCTCTTGCTTTTCCTTAGTTTTGGCTATGCTAAATGGTTTGATATGATTTCTTTTGGGATTTTAAGCAAGAAACAACTCTTGCTCTTCATTGGCATTTTTCTTCTCACTGTGCTGGTAAGTATTAGCTATCATGCTTTTTTCTCAGTTGTTTCTGGTGCTTCGGATCAACACCTTGAGGAAGCTAGTAAAGGACTTTCGCTTTCCTTTATTGTTAGTGCTACAGTTTTGGCACCTATCCAGGAGGAATTCATGTTTAGAGGGCTTCTTCAAGGTGCAGTTTTTGATAATTCTTGGCTGGGGCTTGTGCTGACATCCTCTCTCTTTTCTTTCATGCATGAACCTTATGATATTCCTTCGTTTTGCTATTATCTTTTCGGGGGCTTGTTGCTGGGCTTTGCTTATAAAAAGAGCCAAAACCTATGGGTTTCTACTCTAGTCCACATGTTTTACAACAGTTTGCCACTCTTATATTATTTATAAAAATTATGAAAAGGTAAGTAGGAGATGGTGCTTGCCTTTTTCAAGTTATAATGATAGCCCGAGCTAATTGAGATGCTTTTCTTTGAGAATCGGGCGTGGAGCGGTTGACGAATAGGCCAAAAACTAGTAGAATAGTAAGGAAACTTTATACGGAGGAAAGAAATGGATTTGGGTGATAATGAGCTAACACTGACTCCCATACCTGGGAAAAGTGGCAAGGCTTATATGGGTAGCTATCCTGATGGGAAGCGCATCTTTGTAAAAATGAACACCTCTCCAATCCTACCTGGTCTAGCTAGAGAACAAATTGCTCCACAATTATTATGGAGTCGCCGTTTGGCAGATGGGCGTGATATGTGTGCTCAAGAATGGTTGACAGGCAAGATATTGACCCCCTATGATATGAATCGTAAGCAAATCGTCAATATTTTAACCCGTCTTCATCGCTCACGTCCGTTGATGACACAGTTGAGTCGTTTGGGATATGCCATGGAAACACCTGTAGATTTACTACAGTCTTGGCAGGAAACGGCTCCAGATGCTTTGCGTAAAAATCATTTTATCAGTGAAGTGATGGCTGATTTACGTCAGACTATTCCAGGATTTAGAGAGGACCATGCGACCATTGTCCATGGAGATGTACGACATAGTAATTGGATTGAGACAGATAGTGGCTTGATTTATTTGGTAGATTGGGATTCGGTTCGCTTGACCGATCGCATGTTTGATGTGGCCCATATGCTCTGCCATTATATTCCAGAACATCAGTGGAAGGAATGGTTGACCTACTACGGTTACAAGTATAATCAAACGGTATTAAGTAAATTGTATTGGTACGGTCAATTGTCTTATTTGAGCCAGATTTCCAAGTATTATATGAACCAAGATTTAGAAAATGTCAATCGGGAGATCCATGGCTTGCGTCACTTCCGAGACAAGTATGGAAAGAGAAGATGAGAGTTAGAAATCGTAAAGGGGCGACAGAATTACTAGAGGCAAATCCCCAGTATGTGGTCCTCAATCCCTTGGAAGCCAAGGGAAAATGGCGGGACTTGTTTGGCAATGATAATCCCATTCATGTGGAAGTTGGAAGTGGAAAGGGTGCCTTTGTTTCAGGTATGGCCAAGCAAAACCCTGACATCAACTATATCGGGATTGATATTCAAAAGTCTGTTTTGAGCTACGCTTTGGACAAGGTGCTTGAAGTTGGAGTGCCTAACATTAAGCTCTTGTGGGTAGATGGTTCTGACTTGACTGACTACTTTGAAGATGGTGAGATTGATCGCTTGTATCTGAACTTTTCAGATCCTTGGCCTAAAAAACGCCATGAAAAGCGTCGTTTGACCTACAAGACCTTCTTGGATACCTTCAAACGTATCTTGCCTGAAAATGGAGAAATTCATTTCAAGACGGATAACCGTGGCTTGTTTGAGTACAGTTTAGTGAGCTTTTCTCAGTATGGCATGAAGCTCAATGGTGTCTGGCTAGATTTACATGCCAGTGATTTTGAAGGGAATGTCATGACAGAATACGAGCAAAAATTCTCCAACAAGGGGCAAGTTATCTACCGAGTTGAGGCTCAGTTTTAATCTAAAGAGATTTCAAAAACTGTTTTGCATTCAAAAGTAAAACGAATCATATATTTCAAGGATTTAGTTCTGTATTGCACAGAATTAGGTCCTTTTAGTTTAATTTTAAAACAGGTGGTTTTTGCTAAGTGTGTATTTGTAGCCAGATAAGTGGTATAATGGAAAGGTTATGAGAAATCGTATAAATCCTCTTGTATTCTATCTTTTCTTTTTTCTTGTGATAGTTGGTTTGATTTTTTCTGATTATCAACAACATAGACAAGTAGAGGTGCAAGCAGAAAAAGAGGTTCAAATAGAAAAAACTGAAACAACTATTGAAACCAGTGAAGGAGAGGAAAATAAGGTTATCGAAGATAGATTGGTCACGATGACCTTGGAAGAGAAAGTGGGACAATTATTTTGGGCTAGAGTTCCTTCTAATCATCAGATAGAAGATCTTCAATCCTATCATTTGTCTGGTTATATCTTATTCGGAAGAGATTTTGAGGGACGAAGCATAGAGGATTTAAAGGCTTTGACAAAGGACTACCAAGCTGCTGCAAAGATTCCTTTATTGATTGGTTCAGATGAAGAAGGTGGGACAGTGACTCGTATCAGTTCGATTTTAGAAACTCCTTTCCAATCTCCTATGGCACTTTATCAGCAAGGGGGAATGGAGGCGGTGCTTTCTGATACGAAGCAAAAGGCAGAACTTCTAAAATCTGTTGGCATCAATGCTGGCCTTTTCCCGGTTGCGGATCTTGCAAGGAATCAATCAGCCTTTATCTATAATCGGACTATTGGACAAGATGCCCAAACAACTGCAAGTTATGTTCAACAGGTCGTAGAAGAACTTAAAAAGAGTAAGGTTGGGTCAACTTTGAAACATTTTCCAGGATATGGGGATAATGGAGACAGTCATACTGCTATTATCCAAGACAACCGTTTTTTAGATGAATTGAGACAAGCAGACTTTCTTCCCTTTCAAGCTGGGATAGATGCAGGGGCGGATAGTGTCTTAGTCTCTCACAATATCTTATCTAAAATTGACACAGTGCCATCATCTATCTCACCGAAAATCACTGACCTTCTGCGGAAGGAACTGCATTTCAAAGGTGTTATTATGACAGATGATTTTGATATGGCAGGATTAGCCGATTTTGTCAGTCAGGACGAGGCTGCTTTTCAAGTGATTGTAGCTGGAAATGACCTGATTCTAGGGTCTTCATATCAAACCCAGATCCCTTATTTATTAAAGAAAATTTCCTCTGGAGAGTTGACAGAAGAACGTATTGATGAGTCTGTGAGACGCATTTTAACTTGGAAATACGACTTGGGATTATTAGGAGCGGCCCAGTAAGTCTTGTAAGCCTAGGCAAAAAGCTTCAAGGTTAAATCCTTGCAGGTTAGCTTGATTTGTGTTATACTTGTAGTAAGAATATGAAAAGTGAGGCGGGGAAATATCTTCGCCTCTTGCTTATGAGGAGGTGGACGTAATCGCAACAATCATAGAATTAGTCAGAGAAGTTGTAGAACCTGTCATAGAAGCTCCTTTCGAACTTGTGGATATCGAGTATGGAAAGATTGGCAGTGACATGATTCTCAGTATTTTTGTAGATAAACCTGAAGGAATTACCTTGAACGACACGGCAGACTTGACAGAAATTATCAGTCCTGTCCTAGACACCATCAAGCCAGATCCCTTCCCAGAACAATATTTCCTAGAAATTACCAGTCCAGGCTTGGAACGTCCTTTGAAAACCAAGGATGCCGTAGCTGGAGCGGTTGGAAAATACATTCATGTCGGGCTCTACCAAGCCATCGATAAGCAAAAGGTCTTTGAAGGAACCTTGGTGGCCTTCGAAGAGGACGAGTTGACTATGGAATATATGGACAAGACGCGTAAGAAAACCGTCCAAATTCCATACAGTTTAGTATCAAAAGCACGTTTAGCAGTTAAATTATAGAAAAAGAAAGGATAGCTTTTGAGGATTCAAAAGTGAAGAAAACATGAGTAAAGAAATGCTAGAGGCCTTCCGCATTTTGGAAGAAGACAAGGGAATCAAAAAAGAAGACATCATCGACGCAGTAGTAGAGTCGCTTCGTTCCGCTTATCGCAGACGCTATGGTCAATCAGATAGCGTAGCTATTGACTTTAACGAAAAAACAGGAGACTTTACAGTTTATACTGTTCGTGAAGTTGTTGATGAAGTATTTGATAGCCGTTTGGAAATCAGCTTGAAAGATGCTCTTGCCATTAATTCAGCCTATGAACTTGGTGACAAAATCAAGTTTGAAGAAGCACCTGCTGAGTTTGGTCGTGTAGCAGCCCAATCTGCCAAACAAACCATCATGGAAAAAATGCGTAAGCAAACACGTGCCATCACTTACAATACTTACAAAGAACATGAGCAAGAAATCATGTCTGGTACAGTAGAACGCTTTGACAACCGCTTTATCTATGTCAACCTCGGCAGCATCGAAGCCCAATTGTCAAAACAAGACCAAATTCCTGGAGAAGTTTTTGCTTCGCATGATCGTATCGAAGTCTATGTTTACAAGGTTGAAGACAACCCTCGTGGTGTCAACGTCTTTGTTAGTCGTAGCCATCCAGAAATGATCAAACGCTTGATGGAGCAAGAAATTCCAGAAGTTTATGATGGAACTGTTGAAATCATGAGCGTGGCCCGTGAAGCTGGTGACCGTACTAAGGTTGCAGTTCGTAGCCATAATCCAAACGTGGACGCTATCGGTACAATCGTTGGACGCGGTGGTGCTAACATCAAGAAAATCACTAGCAAATTCCACCCAGCTCGCTACGATGCCAAGAGCGACCGTATGGTCCCAATCGAAGAAAACATCGACGTTATCGAGTGGGTAGCAGATCCAGCTGAATTTATCTACAATGCCATCGCTCCTGCTGAAGTTGACCAAGTTATCTTTGACGAAAATGACAGCAAACGTGCCTTGGTGGTTGTTCCTGATAACAAGCTTTCTCTTGCTATCGGTCGTCGTGGACAAAACGTTCGCTTGGCAGCTCACTTGACTGGTTACCGTATCGATATCAAGTCTGCTAGCGAATTTGAAGCCATGGAAGAAGCTGGTTCGGTAGATTTGGAAGCAGAAAACGATACTGTAGAAGAATAAAAGCTGCTAGAGGAGGGAAAGATGAAAACGAGAAAAATCCCTTTGCGCAAGTCTGTTGTGTCCAATGAAGTGATTGATAAGCGGGATTTGCTCCGCATTGTCAAGAACAAAGAAGGACAAGTCTTTATCGATCCGACAGGCAAGGCCAATGGCCGTGGCGCTTATATCAAGCTAGACAATGCAGAAGCCCTAGAGGCTAAAAAGAAGAAGGTCTTTAACCGCAGCTTTGACATGGAAGTGGAAGAAAGCTTTTATGATGAGTTGATTGCTTATGTGGATCACAAAGTAAAAAGAAGAGAGTTAGGACTTGAATAAGCAAAAGATAAGCAATCTCTTGGGACTTGCTCAACGAGCAGGACGTATCATATCGGGTGAAGAATTGGTGGTCAAGGCCATTCAAGACGGCAAGGCTAAGATGGTCTTTCTAGCCCATGATGCTGGACCCAATCTGACCAAGAAGATTCAAGATAAAAGTCATTATTATCAAGTAGAAATTGTAACCGTGTTTTCAACACTGGAATTAAGCATAGCAGTCGGGAAATCGAGAAAGGTTTTGGCTGTAACAGATGCTGGATTTACAAAGAAAATGAGGTCTCTTATGGAATAGAAGAGGAGGACATGATTTGTCTAAGAAAAGATTGTACGAAATCGCAAAAGAACTTGGAAAAGAAAGTAAAGAAGTTGTAGCGCGTGCAAAAGAGTTGGGCTTGGATGTGAAAAGCCACTCATCAAGTGTGGAAGAAGCTGTCGCTGCAAAAATCACTGCCAGCTTTAAGCCTGCAGCTGCTCCGAAAGAAGAAGCAAAACCTGCAGTACCGAAAGCAAGTGCAGAAAAGAAAGCCGAAAAATCTGAACCAGCTAAACCAGCTAAACCAGCTAAACCAGCTAAACCAGCTGTAGCTAAGGAAGAGGCAAAACCTACTGAGCCAGTCGCTCCTAAAACAGAAAAAGTAGCAACTAAACCGCAAAGCCGTAATTTCAAGGCTGAGCGTGAAGCTCGTGCCAAAGAGCAAGCAGAACGACGCAAGCAAAATAAGGGCAATAACCGTGACCAACAACAAAACGGCAACCGTCAGAAAAACGACGGTCGCAATGGTGGAAAACAAGGTCAAGGCAACCGCGACAATCGCCGTTTTAACGACCAAGCTAGGAAACAGCAAGGTCAGCAAAATCGTGGTAATGAGCGCCGTCAACAAGAGGACAAACGTCCACATCAAGCTGCTCCACGTATTGACTTTAAAGCCCGTGCAGCAGCCCTAAAAGCAGAGCAAAATGCAGAATATGCACGTTCAAGTGAGGAACGTTTCAAGCAGACTCAGGCTGCCAAAGAAGCCTTGGCCCAAGCTAACAAACGCAAGGAACCAGAGGAAATCTTTGAAGAAGCTGCTAAGTTAGCTGAACAAGCACAACAAGTTCAAGCAGTGGTTGAAACAGCTCCTGTGAAAAAAGAAGTTGCAGTGGATACACGTCGTAAGAAGCAAGCCCGACCAGACAAAGAACGCGACGATTACGATCGCGAAGAAGATGGTCCTAGAAAACAACAAAAGAATCGAAGTAGTCAAAATCAAGTGAGAAATCAAAGAAATAGTAACTGGAATAACAATAAGAAGAACAAAAAAGGCAATAACAAGAACAACCGTAATCAGACTCCAAAACCTGTTACAGAACGTAAATTCCATGAATTGCCAACAGAATTTGAATATACAGATGGTATGACCGTTGCGGAAATCGCAAAACGTATCAAACGTGAACCAGCTGAAATCGTTAAGAAACTTTTCATGATGGGTGTCATGGCCACACAAAACCAATCTTTGGATGGTGAAACAATCGAACTCCTCATGGTGGATTACGGTATCGAAGCCAAACAAAAGGTTGAAGTGGATAATGCCGACATCGAACGTTTCTTTGTCGAAGATGGTTATCTCAATGAAGATGAATTGGTTGAGCGTCCACCAGTTGTAACTATCATGGGACACGTTGACCACGGTAAAACAACACTCCTAGATACCCTTCGTAACTCTCGTGTTGCGACAGGTGAAGCAGGTGGTATCACTCAGCATATCGGTGCCTACCAAATCGTGGAAAATGGTAAGAAGATTACCTTCCTTGATACACCAGGACACGCGGCCTTTACATCTATGCGTGCGCGCGGTGCTTCTGTTACCGATATTACGATCTTGGTCGTAGCGGCAGATGACGGGGTTATGCCTCAGACTATCGAAGCCATTAACCACTCAAAAGCGGCCAACGTTCCAATCATCGTAGCCATTAACAAGATTGATAAACCAGGTGCCAACCCAGAACGTGTTATCGGTGAATTGGCAGAGCATGGAGTTATGTCAACCGCTTGGGGTGGAGATTCTGAATTTGTTGAAATCTCGGCTAAATTTAACCAAAACATCGAAGAATTATTGGAAACAGTCCTTCTTGTGGCTGAAATCCAAGAACTCAAGGCAGACCCAACAGTTCGTGCTATCGGTACAGTTATCGAAGCGCGCTTGGATAAAGGAAAAGGAGCGGTCGCAACCCTTCTTGTTCAACAAGGTACCTTGAATGTTCAAGACCCAATCGTTGTCGGAAATACCTTCGGTCGTGTTCGTGCTATGACCAATGATCTTGGTCGTCGTGTTAAGGTTGCTGGACCATCAACACCAGTCTCAATCACAGGTTTGAACGAAGCTCCAATGGCGGGTGACCACTTTGCCGTTTACGAAGATGAAAAATCTGCACGTGCAGCAGGTGAAGAACGTGCTAAACGTGCCCTTATGAAACAACGTCAAGCTACTCAACGTGTTAGCCTTGAAAACCTCTTTGATACCCTTAAAGCTGGTGAACTCAAGTCAGTTAACGTTATCATCAAGGCCGACGTACAAGGTTCTGTTGAAGCCCTTTCTGCCTCACTTCAGAAAATCGATGTAGAAGGTGTTAAAGTTACCATTGTTCACTCAGCGGTCGGTGCCATCAACGAATCTGACGTGACTCTTGCCGAAGCTTCAAATGCCTTTATCGTTGGTTTCAACGTACGCCCTACACCACAAGCTCGTCAACAAGCTGAAGCTGACGATGTGGAAATCCGTCTCCACAGCATTATCTACAAGGTTATCGAAGAGATGGAAGAAGCCATGAAAGGGATGCTTGATCCAGAATTCGAAGAAAAAGTTATCGGTGAAGCAGTTATTCGTGAAACCTTCAAGGTGTCTAAAGTGGGAACTATCGGTGGATTCATGGTTATCAACGGTAAGGTTACCCGCGATTCTAAAGTCCGTGTAATCCGTGACGGTGTCGTTATCTATGACGGCGAACTTGCAAGCTTGAAACACTACAAAGACGACGTGAAAGAAGTGACTAACGGTCGTGAAGGTGGATTAATGATCGATGGCTATAATGATATCAAGATGGATGATGTGATTGAGGCCTATGTCATGGAAGAAATCAAGAGATAAGATTTTTTGCTCCTTTCTTAGGTGGTGAGGGACGCAAGCAAACCGATGGTTTCATTGCTTATTTTTGAGCCTAGGGTCTCAAAAATCCCCTGTGATGGGACTGATAAATCAGTTCCATAACTTTCACCACGGCGAAAGAAGCAGATGATTTCAAATTGAACTTCGTTTCAATTTGAACTGAAAATCAATAAGTTTAAAAATAGCTAGGTCTGCTGGCCTAGCTTTTGGTTCAAAGTAGAGAAAGGAATATCATGGCAAATCATTTCCGTACGGATCGTGTGGGCATGGAAATCAAGCGTGAAGTCAATGAGATTTTGCAAAAGAAAGTCCGTGATCCGCGTGTCCAAGGTGTGACCATCACAGATGTTCAGATGCTAGGTGACTTGTCTGTTGCCAAGGTTTACTACACCATTTTGAGTAACCTTGCTTCAGATAATCAAAAAGCTCAAATCGGGCTTGAAAAAGCAACTGGTACTATCAAACGTGAACTTGGTCGCAATTTGAAATTGTACAAAATCCCAGATTTGACTTTCGTCAAAGACGAATCCATCGAATATGGAAACAAGATTGACGAAATGCTACGCAATCTGGATAAAAACTAAAGAAGAGGGGCAACCCTCTTTTTTGGTGGAGGAAAATATGTGGCATTTGAAATGGAAAAATATTCTTTTAACTAGAATTCTGTATTTTTAAAGGTTAGCTAAATAGAAAATGCTTTTTTTTTTTAGCAAATATGATATGATGATTTCATAAATAAAAGGAGATTTTATCAATGAATAATGTAAAAAAAGTTTGTCGTTTAGCTTTGCTATGTCTTTCCGTCTCTACTCTAGTTGCTTGTAGTTCTCTTTCTGAAAAAACAAGTAGCTCTTCTAGTGAGAATCAAACAGAAGCTTCATCTAGTAGTTCTGAGAAGAAAGGGTTGTTTGCTAAAGCAAAAGAAAAACTCAGTTCAAGCGATTTTAACCCACAAGATGTTAGCGATACGACAATTGAGTCTATAAAAACCTATGAAGATTACTTGATTATGAATGAGAAAATAATCGATAATTACTATACAGAAGCAGACGAAGCCTTTAAAGGGACTGTTTTAGAAGATAGTGCTGCTATCCAAGAACTGAAAGATAGCACTAAAAAAGAGATGGAAGATCTGAAAAAACAATATGGTCCACTCAAGAAAGCACCGATTCAAGGAAAAGAAGAAGTGATTAAGACTCTAAAAGATTATCGTGATAATCTACATGAACAAGTGGAGCAGTGGAAAGCTAGTCTTTAATAGGAAGAGTGGAGTTCAATATGGATTATCAATTATTGCCACATGAATACATGGTTATGAATAGTGACCATGTGAGTTTTGGGAAAAATGGTTTGGCTACAGATGAATTAATTTTAACGAATCTACACTTAATACATATCAAAAAAAGTTTTTGGGGAGGGAAAAAAGACCAGGTTACCATTCCTATTAACCAGATTAAAATTTTTGAAGGGAAACCTCAAGTTTCAGTAACCAAAACCAATGGTATGAAACGGTTGGAAATTTATTATAATGGCGGGCAAGCTATCTTTTCATTTAATAATACTAAGGATACTGACAAGTGGGCTAGAAACATTATTAAATTGATTTCAGGTGATACAAGTAATTTTGAAACCTTGGGAGATAGTAGCTTGTTTGGAGCAGATGTTTTGGCAGAAACATTTAAGGATACATTTGACACTTTTAAAGCAGGGCTTGGGATTAAGGATGCAGAGCCAGAAAAGATTTCAACCAAGTGTAGCTTTTGTGGAGCACCTTTGTCAGGTCAAGTGAAGCAAACAGTGAGATGTGCCTATTGTGATATGGAGCAAAGTTTATAAGGGGGCAATTAAATGGGGTTGATAAAAGCAATCACAGATTCTATTGGTGGGACATTTGCAGATCGGTGGAAAGAAATTATCACAGTTCATGCTTTTGATGAACATACAGCTGTAAGTCCCGGTATTGTTCAAGAAAGTAATAATGGTAGGGGTGTCAATACGAAGGGATCTGCAGGTGTTATTTCCAACGGATCCAAGATTTTTATTCCAGAAAATACTGCAGCCTTTATCTTTAGTCAGTCTGGTATCGAGGAAATTATTACAGAACCAGGTGGATATGAATATCAAAATGGTGAGAGCAGTGTTTTTAACGGTGATGGATTGAAAAAGTCACTGTTTGACAATGTTGTTAATCGTGTTGGATTCGGTGGTCAAAGTGATCAGCAAAAACAGATTTGTTTTGTTAATTTGAGAGAAATTCGTGATATTAAATTTGGAACTCGTGGTCCAGTCATGTATAATGATTTGTTTTATGGTACAGATTTAGAAGTACGTGCTTTTGGAACATTTTCTATCCAAATTACAGATGCTAAGCAATTTATCAGAAACTTTCTTCCTGCCAATGTGACTTATTATACTTTTGATAGCGCTCAAGCTAGATCACAAATAGTGACAGAGTTTCTCCAATCTTTTATTGTTGCACTCAATTCTTTGTCAACAACTTATCGTATTTCACAATTGCCGTCACAAGCTTCAATTCTTGCAACCCAAGTATCGAATGATGGACAGTATGCAGGGACTTGGAAAGAACGTTTTGGATTTGAGATTGTAAAAGTTGCCATTGCTAATATTGAGTTCTCACCAGAATCTAAGGAATTGGTTAAACAATTTTCATCAAATAAGATGAATTTAAAGGCTTATGATGATGTATCGCAGAAAGCTTCTAATATTGCAGCACAACAAAAAATTGCATCAGGAGTGGAGCAACATGGTCTAGGTGATGGTGCAGGGATGATTTTTGGTATGAATATGGCACAAGGTTTAGATGAAAAAGCAATGAAACCAAGTTTATCATTAGATGAACAAATCGAAGCCCTTACAAAACTAAAATCTCTTTTAGATGCTGGGATACTATCTCAGGAAGAGTTTGATCGAAAGAAAAAAGAAATTATGGATTTATAAAATGAGACTCGAAAGTTCATAGTTAGTACGTATTCAAGGGACATTCTAGGTAAAACAACAATAGACTATCGTTCATAGATAGAATATCAAGTTGTAAAGGTAGAGTTGAATATTCGAGTTGTCTCTACAAAGGCTATTAAGGTTCTTTAACAAATAAGTTGCCAAGGATTTTGATTTTGTGTATTGGACTATTTATCTAAAAAAATAAGGGGTTTTGAAAACTTTTGAGGGGAATTTGAAACATACGTTAAAAGAGTATACTATCATAGACTATAACTTACAGAAGTAAAAGGAGTTTGTATATGGCTGAACAAGAGTTAGCTATGCAAGTATTGCAACAAGTGGTAAAATTACCAGTTGTTAAGGTTGATCGTTCGAAATTTTTAGTGGATAAGTTTTCCAAAGAATTGGATCCACAGGACATTCCTACCTTATTAGAACAAGGCCCAACGTCTCTCTTATCTCAAGAAACCTTAGATAGAGTGGCTAATGCCTGCATTAGGGATAATGTTTTATTGGCGAGTGGAACCTCTGTTTTGGCAGGATTACCTGGAGGGATTGCTATGGCAATTACCATTCCAGCTGATGTGGCTCAATTTTATGGTTTCTCTCTGAAATTGGCTCAAGAATTAGGTTATATTTATGGTTATGAGGATCTTTGGGCTTCACGCGAGGAGTTGAGTGAAGATGCTCAAAATACCCTCTTGCTTTATCTAGGTGTAATGTTGGGAGTAAATGGAACCGCTGCCTTGCTACGTGCTGGTGGTATAACAATTGCTAAACAGGTAATGAAAACAGTACCTAATAAAGCTTTAACAAAGACGATTTGGTACCCTATTTTGAAAAAAGTCTTAAAAATATTTGGTGTGAATCTGACCAAGGGAGGGCTGGCTAAAGGAATGGGAAAATTCATTCCTATCTTGGGTGGTATCATTTCAGGTGGTTTAACCTTTGCAACTATGAAACCGATGGGGGAAAGCTTGCAGAAAGAATTGTCCAAACTAGTCAACTATAGTGAAGTTCAATATCAAGAAGATGTTGAAACAATCCGAAAAGAGGCTGAAATCATCGAAGGAGAGTAAAATGGGACTCATAAAAACTCTTGCTAAAACTTACGGGAATTACTTTTTGACCATGCAAGGTGTAAAAGTAATGAAAACGATAAAGAAAGATGACCATGCCGTTGTCGGTCTAGGGAAACTCTTTATTGCAGACAAGTTAATGGATACGGCTCGTTGGCTCATCAAGCCAGAGGATAAAAAATGAAATTTTTCTGGGGACTTCTTGCCATTATTTTTATCAAACCGATTATTGGAATTGTGAAATTCCTGTGGATGATCATCTCTTTTGCAGTCCAATTGTTGCTTTACAAGATAGTATTTAAGCTATTGGATTGGCTCTTTAAACTTATCTAGATGGTAATCCAAGTCGCAGAGAACTAGCAGGAACTCCACTGCTAGTTTTTTAATCTCTCTCCATATGGTAATCCAAGTCGCAGAGAACTAGCAGGAACTACACTGCTAGTTTTTTAATCTCTCTCCATATGGTATAATATAAGCAGTAAAATCATTTTAGAACATACAATGGAGGTCGTCATGGATAATATCATCGATGTGTCAATTCCTGTTGCAGAAGTGGTGGATAAGCATCCAGAAGTCTTGGAAATTCTAGTCGAGCTTGGTTTTAAACCCCTTGCCAATCCCTTGATGCGCAATACAGTTGGTCGTAAGGTATCGCTCAAACAGGGTTCTAAGCTGGAAGGAACTCCTATGGACAAGATTGTCCGCACACTGGAAGCAAATGGCTACGAAGTGATTGGATTAGACTAATGGCAGATGAACGGATTCATGTCCTACGGGATATTTTGTTAGAATTGCATAATGGCGCCTCTCCTGAGTCGGTTCAGGAGCGCTTTGATGCGACCTTTACAGGTGTTTCGGCCATCGAGATTTCCCTTATGGAGCACGAGCTGATGAACTCAGACTCAGGTGTCACCTTTGAAGATGTTATGGAACTCTGCGATGTCCATGCCAATCTTTTTAAAAATGCTGTTAAGGGTGTCGAAGTTGCAGATACCGAGCATCCTGGTCACCCAGTTCGTGTCTTTAAGGAAGAAAATCTGGCTCTCCGTGCAGCTTTAATTCGCATTCGGAGATTGTTAGATACCTATGAGTCTATGGAAGATGAGGAAATGCTGGCGGAGATGCGTAAGGGCTTGGTGCGTCAGATGGGACTTATAGGTCAATTTGACATCCACTACCAGCGCAAGGAAGAGCTCTTTTTCCCCATCATGGAGCGCTATGGTCACGATTCACCTCCTAAAGTTATGTGGGGAGTGGATGACCAGATCAGGGAACTCTTTCAAACAGCTTTAGCGACAGCCAAGTCACTACCAGAAGTGCCGATTTCCACTGTAAAGGAAGATTTTGAAGCCTTTGCGACAGAGTTTGAAAGTATGATTTTCAAGGAAGAGTCCATCCTTCTTATGATTCTCCTTGAATCCTTTACTCAGGATGACTGGCTTCAGATTGCGGAGGAGAGCGATGCCTATGGCTATGCTATCATCCGTCCGTCAGAAAAATGGGTGCCAGAACGTCAAAGTTTTGTTGAGGAAAAGAGTGCAGAGGAGTCTATACAGCTAGATACGGCAGAAGGTCAAGTTCAACAAGTTATCGATACGCCAGAAGGGCAGTTTACCATTACCTTTACCCCTAAGGAAAAGGAAGCAGTGATGGACCGTCATAGTCAACAGGCTTTTGGGAATGGCTATCTTTCAGTCGAGCAGGCTAATCTCATCCTCAATCACCTCCCTATGGAGATTACCTTTGTCAATAAAGACGATATTTTCCAGTATTACAATGACAATACGCCGGCTGATGAGATGATTTTCAAACGGACGCCGTCCCAAGTTGGGCGCAATGTTGAACTTTGTCATCCACCTAAGTACTTGGACAAGGTCAAGACTATCATGAAGGGGCTTCGTGAAGGTACTAAGGATAAGTATGAAATGTGGTTCAAGTCGGAGTCGCGAGGTAAGTTTGTTCACATCACCTATGCAGCAGTGCACGATGAAGATGGGGAATTCCAAGGTGTGTTGGAATACGTTCAGGATATCCAGCCCTACCGTGAGATTGACACGGACTATTTCCGTGGATTAGAATAAGGAGAAAAAATGAGTTACGAACAAGAATTTATGAAGGAATTTGAAGCCTGGGTCAATACCCAGATTATGATCAACGACATGGCACACAAGGAAAGCCAAAAAGTCTACGAAGAAGACCAAGACGAGCGTGCCAAAGATGCCATGATTCGTTACGAAAGCCGTTTGGATGCCTATCAGTTCTTACTTGGTAAGTTTGAAAACTTCAAGGCAGGTAAGGGATTCCATGATTTACCAGAGGGATTGTTTGGTGAGCGAAATTATTAAACGAGAAAGGTTCTTGATTTTTCACCAAAATCTTGATAGAATATTTATATTAAATCCTTGTCAGAACAGGGGTTTTTTATTGAAAGGATTTTATCATGTCAAAGAAACTCAATCGTAAAAAACAATTACGAAATAGCCTCCGTCGCGCAGGTGCCTTTTCAAGTACTGTGACTAAGGTTGTAGAAGAGACAAAGAAAGTCGTGAAACGTGCAGAGCAGTCAGCAAGCCAAGCTGGTAAGGCTGTTTCTAAAAAAGTTGAACAAGCCGTAGAAGCTACCAAAGAGCAAGCTCAAAAAGTAGCCAATTCTGTAGAAGATTTTGCAGCAAATTTGGGTGGGCTTCCACTTGATCGTGCTAAGACTTTCTATGATGAAGGCATCAAGTCTGCGTCAGATTTTAAAAACTGGACTGAAAAAGAACTCCTTGCCTTGAAAGGAATCGGCCCAGCTACCATCAAGAAATTGAAAGAAAATGGCATCAAGTTCAAGTAATCTTTCTTGTGCCTTGCATTTCCATCAAAATCTTGCTACAATAGAGCCATTAGAGGTGTTTTGAATCCCACGTTTTACAGAAAGTGGCGGTGCTGAGAAGTCCACAAATGTGTCAAAACTAGTTGCTAATGGATGAAAAATTGAAATAAAAGTGTCTTTTTGTTTTAAAGACGAGAGTTGCGGGCAACTGCCCGAAATTGGGTGGTACCGCGGATAAATACATTCGTCCCTGTCATGTAGATGGCAGGGCTTTTCTTTTGTGTCTTAGTCAAAGGAGGTTGTTATGAAACAATCATTTAAAACTAATAAACTATACTATGGCTTTCCTGTTTTTATTTTAGGATATCAAGATCAGAATTTTGGCTATAACATCACGACCTGTAGTTCTTCTTATAGTCTAGGAGATTGGATTGTGATTGGAGTCGTTGCGAAAGAGAATGCCGCAGAGCAGATTAAGCATTATCAGCAGTTCACCGTGAATATCCCTGATGAAAATCTCATGCTCGAGATGGAGCAGGCTGGTTTTATCAGTCATCAGGAGAAATTGGAACGTTTGGGAGTGCATTATGAAATTTCTGAACGAACTCAGGCACCAATTTTAGAGGATTGTCCAGTCGTTTTGGATTGTCAGGTAGATCGGATTATCGAGGAAGATGGAATCTGCCATATCTTTGCTAAGATTGTTGAGCGACTTGTTGACCCAGAACTTTTGGATGAAAAGGGGCATTTTAGAAATGAACTGTTTGCCCCAACATATTTCATGGGAGATGGATATCAGCGCGTCTATCGTTATCTGGACAAGCGTGTAGATATTAAGGGGAGCTTCATCAAAAAAGCGAGGTATAAGGATGACAAGAACTGAACTGCCAGAACGATTAGAAACAGAACGGTTAGTTTTACGAGTCCGCACCGTGGCTGATGCCGAGGATATCTTTGACTATGCTAGTCGTCCAGAAGTCGCCTATCCAGCAGGCTTTCCTCCCGTCAAGACCTTGGAAGATGAGGTTTACTATCTAGAGCATATCCTTCCCGAACGCAATCAAAAGGAAAATCTCCCAGCTGGCTATGGGATTGTCGTCAAAGGAACCGATAAAGTCATTGGTTCTGTTGACTTCAACCACCGCCATGAAGATGATGTGCTAGAGCTTGGCTATACCTTGCATCCAGACTATTGGGGTCGAGGCTATGTACCAGAAGCAGCGCTTGCCTTGATTGACTTAGCCTTTAAAGATTTGGATCTTCACAAGATTGAACTGACTTGTTTTGGATACAATGTCCAAAGTCAACGAGTCGCAGAGAAGCTTGGATTTACCCTCGAAGCTCGAATAAGAGACAGAAAGGATGTTCAAGGAAACCGCTGTGACAGTCTGATATATGGTTTGCTGAGAAGTGAGTGGGAGGTGATTTGATGCATCTTTTCATCATTGGTGCTCCAGCCTCAGGAAAAATTACGATTGGTCAAGAACTGTCTCGACTGACGGATGCTACCCTATTTTATAACCATCAAGCCATCGATTTTGCACTAGAAATCTATCAGGATTATACAGAGGAGATGTGGGAATTTGTTCGTGGAATTACCTTTTCTTTCCTTGGAGCAAGTGCAAGAAATCAGCGATCAGTAATTTTAACAGACGTAATTGATTTTTCAAATCAGTACCAGCTGATGTATTTGAAGCAAATTCAAGATTTGTTGAATGACTATCATCAAGAGATTCTTTTTGTTGAATTGGAAACAAGCCTTGAAGAACGCTTACATAGAAATCGAACGGAGAACCGGTTGAAGCACAAACCCTTGAAACGACATATTGAGGTATCTGAAAGAGAAATTTTAGAGACCGCTGAAACACTTCAATTAAATTCCCAGCATCAACTGAATGAGTTGCACCACTACTTTAAAATAAATAATACGAATTTGTCTGCAGAAGAAGCTGCTAAGCAGATTCAAGATAAAATGAATACAATAGAGAAAGGACACACACATGTCTAAAGAACTTTCACCTAAATACAATCCAGCCGAGGTTGAGGCTGGTCGTTACCAAAAATGGCTTGATGCTGATGTTTTCAAGCCTTCAGGCGATCAAAAAGCTAAGCCTTATTCAATCGTGATTCCACCACCAAACGTAACTGGTAAGCTTCACCTTGGTCACGCTTGGGATACGACTCTTCAAGATATCATCATCCGTCAAAAACGTATGCAAGGTTTTGATACGCTTTGGCTTCCTGGTATGGACCACGCGGGGATTGCCACTCAGGCTAAGGTTGAGGAGCGTTTGCGTGGAGAAGGCATTACACGTTATGACCTCGGTCGTGAGAAATTCCTCGACAAGGTCTGGGAATGGAAAGATGAATACGCAACGACCATCAAGGAACAATGGGGCAAGATGGGTCTTTCTGTAGACTACTCTCGCGAGCGTTTCACTCTTGACGAAGGTCTGTCAAAAGCCGTTCGCAAGGTCTTTGTGGACCTTTACAAGAAAGGCTGGATTTATCGTGGTGAGTTTATCATCAACTGGGACCCAGCTGCTCGCACAGCCCTTTCTGATATCGAAGTTATCCACAAGGACGTAGAAGGTGCCTTCTACCACATGAACTACATGCTGGAAGACGGTTCACGCGCCCTTGAAGTTGCTACAACTCGTCCTGAGACCATGTTTGGGGACGTTGCTGTTGCGGTCAATCCAGAAGACCCACGCTACAAGGATTTGATTGGTAAAAATGTTATTCTTCCAATCGCTAATAAATTGATCCCAATCGTTGGGGATGAGCACGCAGATCCTGAGTTTGGTACTGGTGTCGTGAAAATCACGCCTGCCCATGATCCAAATGACTTCTTGGTTGGTCAACGCCATAATTTGCCCCAAGTAAACGTGATGAACGACGACGGAACCATGAACGACTTGGCCTTTGAATTTGCAGGCATGGACCGTTTTGAAGCTCGTAAGGCAGTCGTTGCTAAGTTGGAAGAAATCGGTGCCCTTGTTAAAATCGAAAAACGTGTCCACAGTGTTGGTCACTCAGAACGTACTGGTGTAGTGGTTGAACCACGCTTGTCTACACAATGGTTCGTTAAGATGGACCAATTGGCCAAAAATGCTATTGCCAACCAAGACACAGAGGACAAGGTAGAATTCTACCCACCTCGTTTCAATGATACCTTCCTCCAATGGATGGAAAATGTCCACGACTGGGTCATCTCTCGTCAGCTCTGGTGGGGCCACCAAATCCCTGCTTGGTACAATGCTGAGGGAGAAATGTACGTCGGTGAAGAAGCTCCAGAAGGTGACGGTTGGACACAAGATGAAGACGTCTTGGATACATGGTTCAGTTCTGCTCTTTGGCCATTCTCAACCATGGGCTGGCCGGATGTCGACTCAGAGGACTTCAAACGTTACTTCCCAACTTCAACCTTGGTAACAGGTTACGACATCATCTTTTTCTGGGTGTCTCGTATGATCTTCCAATCCTTGGAATTCACTGGCCGTCAACCATTCCAAAATGTCCTTATCCACGGTCTCATCCGTGACGAGCAAGGACGCAAGATGTCTAAATCTCTCGGTAACGGGATTGACCCGATGGATGTCATCGAGAAATATGGTGCCGATGCCCTTCGTTGGTTCCTTTCAAACGGTTCTGCGCCAGGCCAAGACGTGCGCTTCTCTTACGAGAAAATGGATGCCTCATGGAACTTCATTAACAAGATCTGGAACATCTCTCGCTACATCCTCATGAACAATGAAGGTTTGACCCTTGAGCAAGGAACTGCCAATGTCGAAAAAGTGGTCAACAAGGAAGCTGGAAATGTCACTGACCGCTGGATTCTCCACAACCTCAATGAAACTATCGGCAAAGTCACTGAAAACTTTGACAAGTTTGAGTTTGGTGTAGCTGGACATATCCTCTACAACTTCATTTGGGACGAGTTTGCGGACTGGTACGTTGAATTGACTAAGGAAGTCCTTTATAGCGACAACGAAGAAGAGAAAGTCATCACACGTTCTGTTCTCCTTTACACTCTGGACAAGATCCTTCGTCTCCTCCACCCAATCATGCCATTCGTGACAGAGGAAATCTTTGGACAAATCTCAGAAGGCTCTATCGTTACAGCAGAATACCCAACTGTCAACCCAGCCTTTGAAGACCTCGCTGCTCACACAGGTGTAGAGAGCCTCAAAGACTTGATCCGTGCCGTTCGTAATGCGCGTGCGGAAGTAAACGTAGCACCAAGCAAGCCTATCACCATCCTTGTCAAGACAAGCGATAGCGACCTGGAAGCCTTCTTTAACAGCAATGTCAACTACATCAAACGCTTCACAAATCCAGAACACTTGGAAATCGCATCAACCATCCCTACACCTGAACTCGCTATGTCAAGCGTCATCACAGGAGCAGAAATCTACTTGCCACTGGCAGACCTCCTCAATGTCGAAGAAGAACTAGCTCGTCTCGACAAGGAACTGGCTAAATGGCAAAAAGAACTGGACATGGTCGGCAAGAAGCTCTCTAACGAACGCTTCGTAGCCAATGCCAAACCAGAAGTCGTCCAAAAAGAACGCGACAAACAAGCCGACTACCAAGCCAAATACGACGCGACAATTGCACGTATTGATGAGATGAAGAAGTTGGTGAAATAAACTATAAACCTCGGCAATTTGCTGGGGTTTTTGGTATAATGGAAAATGAGAATATTTTTTGAAAAAGGGTAAGAAATGATAGAAGTTGTAGATTTATTTTCTGGTGCTGGAGGATTGACTTTTGGCTTTCAGAAGACAATTAAAAATAATAAATTTGTTTCCAGAAATGACTTTAACATTAGATTTGCAAATGAATTCAATCATGATGCAGCAGAAGCTTTCAGACAAAATTATCCTAGAGTTACTATGATTGAGGAAGACATTGCTAATATAGATGAACAATTTTTAAAATCCAAAGGAATCAGTTCAAAAAGAGTTGATATAGTTATTGGTGGCCCACCTTGTCAGTCCTTTAGTACGGTTGGCAAGAGACAGTATGATAAGAGAGCAAAAATGTATCGTGAATATAGAAGGATACTTTCATTTATCCAACCTAAAATGTTTGTTTTTGAAAATGTTTATGGTTTGCTAACCATGAAAAACGAGCAAAATGGCCCAATTATTCGAAATGTAAAAGAAAGTTTTAAAGATTTATCTAGCTTTGGAGATGTTCATGGATATAGCGTTTATACAGAATTACTTAATGCTAAGGATTACGGTGTTCCACAAAATAGAGAACGCGTCTTTTTGATTGGTGTAAGAAATGATTTAAATATTGAGTTTGAATGGAGTTTTCCAGAAAAGTGTACTTCTGAAAATCCCTTCAATTTAAGAGATGCTATTGGAGATTTACCTAGTTTAGGAAATAATGACAGAGCGGACCAATATGTGCAAGATCCACAAACAGATTATCAAATTTTAATGAGAGGTAATCAAGAACAATTATTTAATCATGTAAGTCGTAATCATGGACAAAGATTGCAGAAAATTATGGCTGCACTTAAGGAAGGACAAGGTAAGAATGATATAAATAGAATGGTAGAAGATGGATTGTTAGATAGAGCACTTTATTTAACCTCAGGATATAGTAATACTTACGGTAGATTGTGGTGGGATAGACCTTCAACGACCATAACAAACAATTTATCAACACCATCTTCCTTACGGTGCATTCATCCCAGTCAAAATAGAGCTTTGACTGCAAGGGAAGGTGCAAGAATACAGTCTTTTCCAGATAATTATAAGTTTGTCGGAGGTCTACAAGCAATTAATACCCAGATTGGTAATGCTGTTCCTCCTATTTTGAGTATTCATCTGGCTAATAGAATAAAGAAATTTTTCGAGGAAAATAAATTATAAAGGCGTTTAATTATGATAGAAACTAACAGTATCCCGTTTAACTTCTCTTATTTTGCTTTGAACTTGTTAGGAAAGCAAATGTATACTAATAATTGGAGTGCAATATCTGAATTAATAGCTAATGGTTTAGATGCTGGTGCAACAAATGTTAAGCTCTATATAGAATCTATTGATAAATCGAAATCAACCTTAGAAATTTTAGATAATGGTAGTGGAATGAGCTATGTTGATTTATCTACTAAATACGCATTGATTGGGAGAAACAGACGCTTATCGAAAGAAGAGTCATCTGAGAAGACAAAGGGAAGAAAAGGTATAGGAAAATTAGCAACGTTATTTTTGTCAAAAAAATATTATATAGTTTCTAAAAAAGGAGGAATTGAAACAGCGTGGATGCTAGACTCTACAAACGCATCTGATAGTGATATTCCTGAATTAATTCGTGTTGATATTAATGATGTGTCTATTGAAAATAAAAGTGTTTGGGATTCATTCGAATCAGGAACTTTAATAAAATCAGTTGGAGTTGATTTGACTGGATTTGCAGAGGGAAAGTTGGATTCTTTGAAGATGACTTTAGCTAACTATTATTTGTTAAACAATATTGGTGCAGTTATCGAAGTGGCTTACAAGACTAAATCAAAACAGAAGATAGAATTTTCAAAAGTTTCTAAAATAATTGGATTTAAAAATTTGTATGCTTTTTTTCAAACTTCTGATGGTATCGTTGAAAACGAATTGTTAAATGACTCAGTGAAAATAAACGCAGATTTAAAGGAAGTATCCAACAAGTTACGTCAGGTAAAGAAATTAAGTCCATCAGACGTTACTAAAATAAATTTGAAAGGAAAGAGAAATTTTTTAACTATACACGGAATAACCAAAGAGTTTGATTATGAATTGACTGGTTGGATAGGAATTCATAGTACAATTATTATGACGGAAGCAGCTGAAAATACAAAAGATGATCCCACTAATAGATTTATAAGGAATGATGTTTACAAGGCTAATCAGCTAAGACTTTATGTCAGAGATAAATTAGCAGTATCAAATTTTATGCCGCAGTTAAATAACACACAAGCCTTCAGTAACTATATTGAAGGGGAAATCTCATTTGATATTTTAGACAATGATTGTTTGGAAGATATTTCAACTTCAAATCGTGAAGGATTATCAGGAAATGATGAAAGAATAACTTTATTGATTGAGTTGCTAAAACCAATTGTCAATAAGTTGATAAATGAGCGTGTTAATATTGGTACTGTAGTCCGTAAGGAAGTTGAAAAGATTAGACAAGAAGAGAAGGAGAAAATAGAAAGAAAAGAACAACTTGCAGAGGAAAAAAGAAAGCAAGCAGAAGAAAATAAAAAAATTGCAGAACAGCAACGTCAGGAGGCTGAGTTAGCTAGAAAATTGGCAGAGACAAAACAGAAAGAAGCAGAAATAGCTAGAGACGTAGCAGAGGAGGAAAGTAAAAGAAAGGATGTTTTAATTGGAAGCAATAATTCTGCGCAACAAAATTTGTTGGCTCATGAATTAACTGGAGTGTATAAAAACATAGATTCAGTAAATAAAAAAATTGTTGCAGATTTTAAATCGACAGATGATTTTGAACGAGTGAGCGAGTATGTTGTTAGTCTAAAAAAATCTTCTGGAAAATTATTTACAATAAAAAATCAAGTACTCAAATTAAATACTTCTGAAGTAAAAGGAAGGAAATACATTAATGTCAAAAGTTATATAAAGAGTTACTTAAACAGTCTTTCTTATAAAAATTTAGAGATTATAATTGATTTTTCAAATAATCCTCATACTTCCAGAGTACATATTTTTGATTTAGGTATGATACTAGATAATTTTATTATAAATGCTATGGATCAACTAGCAGATAAAATTATATTTAAATTCATCGATGAAGAAAATAAATTAGTTATATCTTCTAATAAGCCATTATCTTCTGAAATAGTCAATAAGGACGATATTTTTAGATTAGGATTTACTACTAAAGAGAATGGAACAGGAGTTGGGATGTATATAATTAAACAAACTTGTAAAAAATTTAAATGGGAAATTAATGTGGTTTCAAATACGGAAGAAACAAGCTTTATAATTGAATTAGGTGATAATTAGAAAATGCGTAGAGATATTAGTATTATTTGGTTAGAAGATGAGATGGAAGATGCTTTTCACGATTATTTAAAAATAGTAAAAAAAGCTATAGAAGATAAAGGTTATCAATTATTAGGAGATAATTGTCATTTATGTGAAAGTATTGGAGATGCCAGAAAAGTTTTGGATGATAGTTCTAAAAGAATCGATTTCTTTATATCCGATTTTAATTTAGGAGAAGAATATGAGAATGGTATTGATAATGGTATTGAATTTTTAAACGATGTAAGAAGTCGAGAAAAATATAAGCAATTTTTTATTCTTTATTCAAAAAATTATGATGAGATAAAGGAGACAGTAATAACAAAAATTAATGAGGAAGATAATCTAGGATTATTAAATAATACTATGATTATCAACTTATCCTCTCCCAGCGATGAAGTAATTGAACGTGAATTTCAGAAAGCCATTGAAATTAGTCTATCAAAGTGGGATGAACTAAATGCTCTTAGAGGAGAGTATATGAGTGAAAATGCTGAGATAGAATATGAATTAAAAAAAATATTAAATGTTGACTTAACAGATTCTAGAAATTATAAATCTCTCTATAGAGATTTTAAAAATAATCATCTCAGTAAACGTGATATAACCCACAACACATCATTATTAAATGATTGGATGCAAATGATAGATAAACGTAATTCATTAGCTCATTCTAAAGAAGAATTTAATGATGTAAAAGGCTATGTAATATCAAATATTGATGATAAAAGTATACAAATTGTAGAAGAGAAAATTAACGAAGAGAGAAAATCATTGATACATCTATCAGAACAAGTGAAAGCATTGGTAAGATCAAGACCAAAAAGAATAATCAATAATAAACATTAATGATGAAAGTACATAATTGTATAACAGGAAATTAATAAAGATAGGAAATTGTTGATAAATCCATAGGAGCAAGTAAAAATATGGGTACAAATAGATCTTTTTATATCCAATAAAAATATAAAATACAATTATTTGCAAATTATCAAAATACTACTAATATAACTAACATTTCTAGAAAGCAGGTAACTACATGACAAATTCTGTAAGTTCGAACCGACCTGAGAAGTACAACATCGCAGCCTTCTTCTCAGGTGTTGGAGGGATTGAGTTGGGATTTGAACAGACCAACGAGTTCAGAGTGGTGTATGCCAATGAATTTGATAAGTATGCGCGCCAGACTTATCAGTTAAACCATCCAGATACTTATTTGGATGGTCGTGATATTCACGCTGTTCAGCCAGAGGATATTCCAGCTGAGCGCGTAGATGTGATTATGGGAGGTTTCCCTTGCCAAGCCTTTAGTATTGCGGGTTATCGCAAGGGATTTGATGACGATCGTGGCGATCTTTTCTTTGAGTTACTTCGCATGATTGAAGGATGTAAACCTCGTGCCATTTTCATCGAAAACGTCAAAAACATGGTCGGGCATGATCACGGCAATACCTTCAAAGTCATTCGTGAAGCCTTGACCGAGAACAACTACTTTATCAAGTGGAAGGTTCTCAACGGAAAAGACTACGGAAATATTCCACAAAACCGTGAGCGGATCTACATTGTTGGCTTTGACACCAAGGAAGCTTATGATTTGTTTGAATTTCCAGAGGAAATCAAGCTCACGACTTCTCTTCAAGACGTCATTAACTTTGGTGATCAGCTAGATGAGGTCTACTATTACCGTGAAGGCAAGCATAATTTCTACGACCAGTTGAAGTTTGAAGTCACCAGTCAAGATACGGTTTACCAGTGGCGACGTCAATATGTCCGTGAAAATAAGAACGGTGTCGTCCCTACTCTAACAGCAAATATGGGAACAGGTGGACATAACGTTCCATTGATCTTGACGGACAGTGGTGAGATTCGTAAGTTGACACCGAAAGAAACCTTTAATGTTCAAGGCTATCCTAAATCATTTAAAATTCCAGAAGGGACTTCCAATGGTCAGCTCTACAAGCAGGCTGGAAATAGCGTAGTCGTTCCCGTGATTAAACGTATCGCGGAAAATGTTGCCAAGGCTTTAAATGAAAGTCAGGGGCAATCTCGACTTGCACGCTCAGGAAAAATTGCCATTATCTACACCAAGATGAATGGACAATTTGAAGGGCAATCCTATGTCAAGGACTTTGTAGATAGCTATGACCAAGCTCTTGAAAAAATCAAGTCTTATGACGATGGTTTAGCTCTTCTGTCTGGTGAAGATTATTTAAAATTGGTTAAAAAACGAGGAAATCTCGAATTTTACAGTATTAATTAACGAATATATAAGAGGGTTAGTGAAAAACTAATCTTCTTTTGATATACTGAAAATAGAAAAGAGGGTGCTTATGTGGGAACATCTAAAGTCTGAACAAAAAGACAAATACAAAACCTTAATTACCAACTTCGCTAGCTTGAGCCAAGCTTTCTCTCAAAAGGCTGAATCCGACGATGAGGGACAAACAGAGAATTATGTTGCTCCAATTGTTAATTCTAAATTTCAAGAAACAGTCTTCCAGAAGGCTTTTAATGCGGTTGGGGAAGATATTGCCAATACCTCCTATGATGCCTCTGTCGTTGTGGATGAAAATCATAAATACCTAGTGGGTATTAAATCTTTTGGGATTAATTCTGGAGACCAAAAGATCGCTCAGTTTAAGAAGGACTCTCAAGATTGGACGGACTTGTTGGGTGATATCAAATTCCATGCAGATATTTCAGAAGATAAAGAAACAGCAGACAAGAAAAACTATCAACGCTATGAAGAGTTGGCTCGAAAGATTGCGACTTTAAGAAACCAGAGAATCGAATCTTCTAAGGCACAAATTAAGGGTTTTAACTCAGATTCGGTCAATGTTGAAGCTGTCTATCACGTTCTGATGCCGACACCAAAGGGAGAAAATCCTAAGATTTTTGTCGGTGAAACATCTTATTTGCCAGTTGATATTGATAATCTGGTCATTGAAGGATCAACTACCAAAAACAATCCAACCAATTTTCGATTTACGGATGGGCAACACCACTACAAGTACACGGCAGCTGACAGTCAGCTCCACATGACTTTTAATAATAAAGACATTGTGGTAGATACTTGGGATGTCCATTATATTGAAGATCCTTTTTCTCTATTTGAAAATCTTCATTTGCTGACAGCTGAAAAGGATAAAACCGATGTCTTAGAAACAGTGTCTTGGGTTATTACAGATAAACATGGAAATGTGGAAGAAAACTCTGGTTTCAATGCCTTTAATGGTGGTTCAAAATTAGCTAAGAAAGATCGTCTACCACGGATTTTAAAGATTCAGAATAAATTCAAGGACAATTTAGCTCCTGAAGAACTAGCTTTTGTGACCTTCTCTTTAGAAGAAATCCTCTTGAAAAAGTGGACTAGCAAGGAAGAGAAAGCTCGGATGAAGACCATTCGTGAGGACTTGATTCACTTTATCCATAATACTGGCAATGAAAAACTTATCAAAGAGATTGAACAACTCGTCTATCGTCCAGTTAGTGAAGTTTACATTCCTCTGCCAGACTCCAAGAACTTCCATGACGAAAGGCAAGACTTCTTTGGTCCTAGATTTGGGACTTTTGAACCTGGAACTAAAAAATTAGCTCTATCTAAGGAAGAAAGAACTTTTAAACTACGCTTTTTATCTTCTGGTGATGTTATTAACGCCTATATAAATCAAGAAGCTGGTAAGGCTATTCAGTCTACCGATAAGCAAGAAATCCTCGGGAATTGGATTTTACGTGGTGTTTTCCAGTTGAAAGAACGTGAAGTCTTGACAGGTCAACGACTCAATGAGCTGGAAATCAACGGCATTCGTTTGACTAAGTTTAAAAATGGCGAAATCGGGATTGAATTCATCTGGATTGATACCGAAAATCCACCAAGCGATGCCATCGGCTGGGTAGCAAAAAAATCAAAAGTCCTATTACTTTCCCCCATTTAACCTTTGACTATTCCGCAAAATTATCGTAAAATAAAGAGTAAATGATAAAATGAGGTCAGAGTCTGTTTACTCTGGCGATAGTAGTATAAATGAGGAGAAACGCTTTGGAATTAGAAGTATTTGCTGGGCAAGAAAAAAGTGAACTATCTATGATTGAGGTAGCGCGTGCTATCTTGGAACTTCGTGGTCGCGATCATGAGATGCATTTTAGCGATCTTGTAAACGAAATTCAAAACTACCTTGGAACATCAAACAGCGATATCCGCGAAGCCTTGCCTTTGTTCTACACAGAGTTGAACTTTGACGGTAGCTTCATCTCTCTTGGGGACAACAAATGGGGTCTTCGTTCATGGTATGGTGTGGACGAAATTGACGAAGAAATCATCGCTCTTGAAGAAAATGACGACGATGAAGTAGCACCAAAAGATAAGAAAAAACGCGTCAATGCCTTCATGGATGGCGATTCAGATGCTATTGACTACAATGCAGATGATCCAGAAGACGAAGATGCATACGAAGCAGATCCAGCTCTTTCATACGATGATGAAAATCCAGATGATGAGAAAAATGAAGTGGAAGCTTACGATGCAGAAATCAACGAAATCGCTCCAGATGACTTGGGTGAAGATGTGGATCTCAACGAAGAAGACGACGAGTTTTCAGACGATGATTCTGAAAACACCGAGGAATAAAAGCTAAGTGTCTAGAGTTTTGGGAAAGTGAAAAATTAAATATCATATAACTTGAGAGAGTGAGAAAATCGCTCTCTTTTTTCGTTGCCAAAAATTAAGGAAAGGAGAAAAAATGTCAGATAATATTGAAATTGTTATGGATATTGATTCCTTAGAAATTTTCGATGTAATAGATCTTGATAAGAATGAAAATATGGTTGATTGTATCCCTGAAGGAAATTCTGAAGAAAAGGTATCTCCATACGATGACCTCGATAGAGTTTGGCTTGGAAACGGTTATTATTATAAGCCCTCTAGTCTACTTTGGGAAGTTATTAAAGACGATGTTATTCATGAATTAAAGCCTAGAAATAAACATGGCAGTTATCCTTACTCCAGAAGAGCAAGAGATGGAACTTGGGGACAAACTAGTCAATTGACTCAGGATCAAGCCTTGTGGTTGACTCTAGAGTTTAATCCAGAATTGATGGGATATGTGTAGGAAGGAAATAGTTCGATAATTTATTGATTGTCCCTTTAAAATAGAATTTCTCATTATCCATTATGATATAGCTGTGAATAAATCACCATCAGCTGGTGATAAGAAAGGATAAACTAAATGACAAGACAAGCGCAACAATCACGTGATCTAGTATTGAAAGAAATTATGCAGTCACAAAATATGACAAGAACGAGAGCTCGTTTAATTTTGAAAGAGCTAGAGGAACTTGGTTTGTTTCAGTTTTCTGACACTGGTCAGTTTTTGTTGAAAGTAGGTGTTTAGTATGAAGCGAATTTCTGCAAGACAAGTTCAATCAAGTGAAAGATTTTATAGAATACCAAAAATATTTGTTGAATCACCACTTTATAAACCGATGAGTACAGATGCTAAATTCACTTACGCTATCTTGAAAGACCGTTTTGAACTATCTCTTAGAAATAACTGGATTGATAAAAATGGAGATGTCTATCTGATTTATACAATTACTGAACTCCAAGAAATTTTAGGCTATGGAAATAAAAAAGTTATTAAACTAAAAAAAGAGCTTCAGGAATATGGCCTCTTAGAAGAAGTTCGACAAGGTTTGAATAAGCCTAACCTACTGTACTTAGGCAATATTGACTATCAAGCTCTTCCTACTGAAGAAACTCACTCCAACCCATCGGCAACAGCGGAAATGTCAAAACGACACTTCCAAAAAAATCAAGGAAATGTCAAAATAACATCTCAAAAAATGTCGAAACGACACGCTAATGATACTGAGAATAACGAGACTGAATTATCTAATGATACTAATCGATACAAGAGCGAATCATCTCTTTCTGATTTATCAATCTCTGAAGCATTTAAAATGGGGCAACATGGTTTTCTTTCCCCTCAACTAGTTCAGAAACTCAGTTTGTTTGGAAAAGATGCAAAAATTCTTGAAAATAAAATCTATCAATCGAAACGTCAAGTTGAGAAGAATTACAACAACCTCTTAGCTAATCAGGAAATTTATGGAGAGGTTTGGTTACAGGATCTTGAACGTGAGCTTGATAAATTGATTTTCAAAATTAAAACAGGAGAGGCTGAAGGAAAACCAATCCAGAATATCCCAGCCTATTTCTACAAAATGATGATTCGTTTTTGGAAGATGGCTTTACTCATTGAAAAAGAACAGGGCTTTATGGAGGTATCAGGACAAAGTGAATATGCTAGAAAATCCCCTGCTGAGTGTCCTAGTCTTATTGCATACTATTATCCAGATAAACTGTCGGAGATGAAACTCAATAGCTATTTATCAGAATTGTCTAAGGGAGTTGAAACATGTTAAAAGATGAATTTAGACCAATTGATGGTAAAGTGCTAACGATAGGTCGTAGCCCGAAGGAGAAAATCTACATGGTTCCTAAAGCTGTTTTTGATTTACCGAAAAAAGAAAGAGCTGAGAAACTCAACCAAATTTTCTCATTATGGCAACAGAAAGAGGATTGATTTTATGGGATTGTTTAATAACCAAGAGAGAATTAACGGAGGGCAAGCTATGAAAGCTAGATCTTCCCAATCAGTTCAAGAAATCGAAATGATTGTAGAGTATTTTGATAAAACGGTAGACAGTATTTCTGTCACTTCCAACTTAGAGGAACTAGAAAAATTGGTATCAAGTTCATTTGGAACAGGAGCGAGTATGAATTTTACATCAGCGACTCCGCCATTTTCCATCAATCCTAGATGGGTGAGGAAGATAACTTATCGGACAAAATAAGGAAGATATCAGGAGGATAGTAATGTTTAAACTAGTTACAATAGCTTTATTATTGGTCTTAGCGTATGGAATAGGGCTTGTCATGCTGGAACTGAAGAATGCTCCTCTGATGGATGATGAAATATTATCAAGTCTAAATAATGAAGGAGACAAGTAGATGTGAGGAAACAAACACAAAATCGTATCAGAGAATTACGAAAAAAAGCCAGATTATCACAACAAGCCTTGGCTGATCAGATAGGGGTGTTTCGCAACACCATATCTAACTGGGAAACAGGGTATAGTCAGATAAGTCTGGAGAATGCCAAAAATGTGGCAGAATATTTCGGGGTAACCATTGACTACCTGTTAGGGTCAGAATCGGACCAAACGTAGTCCAGTTAAATCTATATTGACCGAGAAGTCACTAAACTATTAGAACATTGAAAACTAAATACAAGGCTTGCCCTGATACAGCGTGGCTATGGATAAAAAAGAAACGGGGGCGAGTAGCAAACTAGAAAAGGATATCTAGTCCAGCCACTGAACGAAAAAGCATGACAAAGGTCATAAGCTGAAGGAGTAAGGGTTCCTAGACTATAAACCCAGCGTATAAAATACCGATGTAAAAATACGTTTTTACACAGCACGGCGTAATTTTCGCCTTTCAACTTCAAGGAGAAATCTATGACAGATGAAATAACCGTCCGCCTAAAGGACTTAAAAGTTTTAGGAAAACAAGGAGGTGCGACAGCTCGCTTAGAGGACGGCACAGACCTTATCCTGGAGCCAGACTATGCAGTCAAACAGGCTAGAGGATACGTAGACGGACTTTTAAGGGATGTTGAATTTCATTTGCCTTATAAAAAGGTTTATGATCAAATTCGCACTATCAAGAGAGATGCTCAAGTTATAGCTCGAAAAGTTAAGACACCATCAGGAATGGAACTTCGTTTAACTGGAAAAGGTTATAACCCGAAAAATAAATAAAGAAAAGGAAAAATCAAAATGAACAAGAAAAAACAAGTATTAGCTACACTAGCACTATCAACAATTGCACTTGCACAAGCTGGTTATGTATCAGCAGACGATCTGGCACCAATTGACTCTTCAGCTCCAACAACAGAAGTAGTTACGCCAACAGCACCTAGCACTTCAACAGAAACAGAGGCTCCAGCAGTTCAGCCAACAGCACCTAGCGCTTCAACAGAAACAGAGGCTCCAACAACTCAGCCAACAGAGCCTTCAGTTACTCCAGTTGACCCAACATCGCCAAGTGTACAAGACAAAGACAATGCAGGAAGTCTTGACGGAGTGACAACTGATAAACCAGCATCTTCTGATAAGCCACAGGATAAGGATAATGCAGGTAGCCTCGATGGTGTACCAACACCATCAGATAAACCACAAGACAAAGACAACGCAGGAAGTCTTGACGGAGTGGCAACTGATAAACCAGCACCTTCAGACAAGCCACAGGACAAGGATAATGCAGGTAGCCTTGATGGAGTCCCAGTTGAAAAGCCAAAAACAACAGATGAAGCCAATGAGCAAGGAAAATCACAAATCGGGACTACTTCATCCGCAACCGGACAAGTTGTCCATGATGTAACCAAAGAACCCGTTGAAACAAATACAGGTGCATCTATCGTTAGCACCCAAGGCGGAAACGTAGTTCTTTCAGATGGTTCAGTAGTTGCTCCTGAAGAGGTCGGTGGTACTGTCAACGAAGATAAGACTATCTCTGTTACTGATAAAGAAGGCAAACTTAAAACACTTCCAAACACTGGAACCGCAGAAAGTATTCTAGGTACTATTGGTGGCATGTTGTTGACAGCAGTGGGTTACTTTTACAAGAAAAAACTATTTTAATTAAGAAAAGGAGACATATATGACAGAAAAAACAAAAGGACACGGATATTTCCGTAAGAAAAAATGGGCTAAAGGTTTAGCATCAGGTATTGCAATTGCAGGTTTTGTAGCCTTCTCTGCAGGTTCAGCATTTGCGGATGAAGCAGTCCAACCTGAAAGCAAGAATGACAATAACATGTATGCTACACAAGCTGGTAAAGCAACAGGAATCCAGCCTGTAGCAATTGATAATACAGAAGTCACAAAGGCTGCTGACAAGGCTAAAAAAGCTGGAGTAGTTGTATCTGAAACACCAAGTGTTGACAAAGGTACAGACACTAATTCATCTAGTCTTGAACAATCTAAGTCTGAGATTAAGCAAGATCAGGACAAGCAGGTCAAGGGGCTTGAAGCTACAACTGCAAAACAAGTTGAAAACAATACAGCCTTCAAGGAAGCGCAAAAAGCTATTCAAGCTAACAATCAATTTGTAGCTGATGAAAAAGCCAAGCATGAAGGGGAAACAACTGTCACAGTGACGAATGACAGTTCGACAGCTACTGATGGAACAGTATCTAAAAACAAGGAAGCTGCTACAAAAGCTAAGGAAGTCTTATCAGAGAATAAGAAAGCAGTAGCAGATTACCTAGTTGAAAAAGGGAACTATGATACTACTGTTAAGCAAGCTAATACTTTAAACAAAGCGGTAGATAGCGCATCTGAACAGCTGAAGAAAGAAAAAGTTGATGTTAAAGTCGTTACACGTACCGTTTCTTCAGTCAAAGAAGTAGAGGCGCTACAAAAGAAAAACGAACAGGCTATTGCAGCTGCAAAAGGAAAAGTTGAGCTTAACAAAGCGATTATGGCTGCCTACACAGAGAAGAAGAATGCTAGTGAGCAGGTAAATCAAGATGCTGAACGCAAATCAACCGAACTGAAAAATACTGGAGTGCTTCTAACTTCTAAAACAAAGGAAGTTTCTTCAGCTGATGAAGCGAAGCAAATTGGGAAACAAAACCAAGCAGCTTATGACAAAGCTAAGAAAGCACAAGCAGACTGGCAGAAGAAATACAATGAACTTCAAGCTAAAACAAGTACGGAAGGGTACACAAAAGAGGTTGTCTTACAGGCTCTCAGTCTTGCATCAGCTAATCCTGAAGCAACAGTGAAGTCATCTGCTTCAGGTTCAACAGTAGTAACGACAAGTTATATTGCTTCCTCAAGTGGTTCTTCAGGATATGGTCGTATTCTTGATTCTACCAAAGTCTTAAAATACAAGGATGTTGGCACTGGATGGAAAACAGAAATTGACTACACTAATCTGAAAGGTTTGACTGTTTCAACTGCAGATGGTAAAAAGCATGATATTTCTCGTATCCATCGAAAATTCGAGATTCTTAATCAAGGGAAGACAGGATTGAATGATGTCTATGTCTTGAATGATCCAACAGAAGGATTCGTAGTAGCTCGTAACGATGGAGCAGGTGGATCAGCAGACTACATGAATTTCTTGGTTACGGATACCTACTACTACAATGTGGATGGGAAAGAAGTAACCTTCCAAGCAAGTGAAAAGACTCCTGCAACTTTGACCTATTCTTCACTCAATCACAATCGTATTGGTTGGGAAGGTGCGAAAGCCATTAACGGAACTCACGTTGAAATTAACGGCTCAACTGTTACAGAAAACAAAGATTATGGCTATGTCTATGCTGAAGACTACAACCGCCAAGAAGATGTAGGGCATCTTTGGGATACATCTGACTCACCTTACCAATACAAGGGCGCTGCACTTGGTGTTTTCAAGGAAGGGACAGCCTTCACAACCGAATTTATCCAATGGGATGGACCAGATAGTCCAAGTGGCCAAACATATTGGTTCGCTTTGAATACGAGGTTTGTAACGCCAGTTGTGGAAGTTCCAGCTACGGCAACTATCACAAAAACAACCGTGAAGCCAGTTAAGACTGAACCTGTATCAGCTGAATTGGTCAAAGCGAAGAATCCAGTTAAGCCAACCTTGGCTCTTAAAACTATTTCTGAAACTAAAAATCAGAAGTTATCCGCAAGCTATCACGGCTACAAGTTACAGTATAAGCCAGTTGTCAGCAAATCTGTAGCAGATACAGATAAGACCAACACAGATGGCCAAACAGTTGCTAAAAACTCTACTCAGACCTATACATTGACCCATGATAATGTCTATGCGAACCTGAAAAAAGGTGACAAGATTACTATCATTGATCCACTCGAAGCTGGTGCTGTTCCTGATGTAGCTGTCACAAAGGCAGCTACAGAGAAAGCGGGTTGGGGCGTTGCCTATGAAGCAGGAAAGAACACTTATACCTTTACTGCAACCTACGAAGGGAAACGCTTAGAAGCTCCTGTGATTACTTGGAAGCCAATCTATGATAAAGGATTCTATGACAACACTTATAAAGTGTTAGTGAATAACTATGAAGTATTCTCAAACACTGTGGTAAACTATACATCAAGACCTCCAAAACCAGTAAAATCGGTTCTGGATCGTTCTGGTAAGAATATAAACGGTGCGACAACGTTTGATCGCAACGTGACCTTCCGTTTGACAACAGATTACAGTCCATACACCAAAACTCTTGCTTCAGCGCAGGTACTTGGTAAGAAGTTTGCTATCCTGGATGACGTTCAAGACAATGCCTTCACAGTTGACCACAGCAAGATCAAGATGACTGCTGCAGGTAAAGACGTTAAAGCGCTCTTTACTATGTACCATGTGCTCTCACACAAAGCACGTACAGATGCAATCAATAAAATCCTGAAGGAATTGAACTTGAATCCGAAGGGTGAATTCTATCTCTGGGTAGCAAAAGATTCCAAGAGTTTCTATCAAAACTACGTGAAACCAAATAAGAATGTTACTGTTGATCTTCCAGCTAAGCTCCTGGTTAAAGCAGGGGAGAAAGTTGAGAATAGCTTTAAGCAAATCGACTTTGGCAATGGCTATCAATCAAAACTTGTCACTGTCTCGGTTCCTGATGTGAATCCAGAGAAACATGCCCTGGATCAAAAGGATAATAAAAAAGTCTTGGATGGCCAAGAAGTACAGATTGGCCAATACATCCGCTATCTACTCGATGGTGTAACTGTTCCTGCTAAACATGATACACTTTATCAGTATGATGGTATTGATAAGCTAGATGTGAAGCATGATCGCTATACTGGCAACTGGAAGGGTATCATTCGAGGTACAGAATATGTTGCTGAAAAAGACTTGGTTCTTCCTTATGATGTAGTTTTGTCTGACGGTAAAGTGGTTAAGGCAGGAGATAAGATTACTAAGGGTTCTTCTTATGCGTTCCAATTCGAGTTTGACCAAAGTACAAACTCTGACTTTATCAAGAAGATTGTTAAAGTAACATGGAATGAGAAAGAAGGTAAGTGGGCTTACACTATTGATAAAGAGTTCTTGAACTCTCTTGGCGTACAAGGAACATTTGACTCTGACTTCTATATTGAAGTGGAGCGAATTGCAGCTGGGAAGGTTGAAAATACCTTTATCAATACAGTCAATTTACAAGAGATGACGGCTAAAGTGACAACCACAACGCCAGAACCTCCAAAACCAGAGCCTAAAGAACCACACAAGCCACAAGCATCACTTCCAAATACAGGAACAGCAGCAAGCATGCTTCCAACTTGGGGAATGATTTTGGGATTGTTGAGTCTTGCAGGAGCTGGGCTTCGTAAGCATAAAAAATAGAACATCTAGAAATTCCCCCTCATCTATGGTATAATGAAGCCATAAAAAAGAGGGGGAAGAGAGATGAGAAAGGACACGAAAATGGATGCACATGTGACTAGAAGTGGATACAGATACTATACCCCAACTAAAACAAAATCAGAAGTAAGCAAACCTGAAGAAGAGAAGAAGTGGAAAAAAGGACTCCGTTGGCTAGGAAAAGCCATCTGGTCAGGAGTAAAGAATCTACCGAGTGTGATTGTGAGAGCTGCTGTTTTGATGGTTGCGACTCCACTCATGTTTCTCCTCTTTATCTTTAATCTGATTAAGAGCTTGATTGCGACAGCAATTGGTTGGTTTGTGTTTAAGACTGTATCTTTCTTCGCTATAGGTTTTGGATTACAGGGATATGTTTTGCTAACTAGGCAAAACATTCCTGCTCCAGAATGGTTTAATAATCTGATGACAGATTTTGTTTTCCCTCACGGGGTTCCAATATATTACTGGTGGGAAACGACCATTATCGTTGTCTTGGCTGTGATTACAGCCCTCTCTCTAACCTTTCGTCCAGAGGATGAAAAATAGTATTAAATAAACAAAGTAGGTACTAGGAAACTTTCTTAGTACCTTTTTTATAAATAGAAAGTGAGAAAAAAGAATGGATGCAGTTGTAGATTTTATTAATAAAATTGGAAATATCGGTGGGATTATCGGTATTGGTTGGGCAGCTTGGGGTGCCTGGGACTTAGCGGTAGGAATCAAACGTGAATTGGATGATAAGAAGGATAAAGGAATCCAAAGTTTGATATTAGGTGCACTTCTTGGTGCCGTTTTGAAAGCTCTTTTTACAGCCTTGGCAACAGGTCTCCAATCTCTTGGCTAGTATGAGGAAGAAAAAGGAGGTGGTTTTATGAACCAATCCACACTTGATCAACTAACCATGAGTCTAAAAGACTATAATGCGACAGCCTATGAATTGATGGGAACTGTGTCGGGGTCGATGGAGAAGGTCGCCATTTTGCTTCTTCTCCTTTTTATGGGGATCAACCTCATGAATTGGCACCAGCATCTTAAAAGCAACGGAGGCGAGTTGTCTTTTCAGCTTTGGATTGAGGAGATTCTCAAGTATGCCCTCGCCCTCTTCTTTATTCTCTATGTGGATGCGATTTTTGATGCTTTGTCTTGGTTGTTCAATGTTATTATCAAATCTATTGCTAGCTTGGGAATTAAAGAGATAAAAAATGATGCTGAGTTCAGTTGGACAAATTTGAACTGGATGGCTAAGTCAATGCTACAGTTTATTTATAATGTTGTTGATTTCATTGGTCAAATCTCGACTAAGTTGTTGATCTTGTTGCGCTCCTTTACGCTTTACACGTATAAGGGAATCGCTAAAATTATTGTCGCTTGTTACATGGTGGATAGCTTACGCCCAATCTGCCTCGGTTTCTTTAAGCTCTATGCTGCTGCTGTCCTTCAGGGATTGATTTTAGTAGTTATTATCATGCTTTACCCAGCCATTGTCACGAATGATATCTTAACCGTTGATAAGACTGGAGCCTGGACAAGTGCTTTAGTTGCGATAGCTAAAGGAATTATTTACATTATCGTGCTCTTTGGCAGCCAACGCATGGCTAAGAATATCATGCAGGTGAACTAGGAAGGAATTATTTTTATGATTAGAAAAAATAAATCTCTCGCTTTAAAGCAGAAACGTACATCTAAGCATTCAAGAGGAAACAAAGAGTATTTGTTGTTGGAAACCAGAAAATATGATACAAAAACAGATAGTCTATTTGATACAAATAAAAAGTATAGAATATTTTCTATTTTAGGGGGAATCAGTGCTTCTGTTTTATCAGTTTTAGTACCTATAAATCTTTTTTTAGCTTTTGTTGCATATGTAACCACAAAAATATTTAATTCACACTTTTCTCAAATATTAGGAGTAGGAAACGCTTCCTTTATGTCAGTGTTTAAAATCCTGTACCTCAACAATGTAGAGTTTATGAGGATGGTTTTTGTAGTTATGGCTTTAGCGTTGACTGTAGTTTTCTTTTCTAGTTATAGCATGAGAAAGATAGAAAAAATGGCACAATAGTTAGAAGAGGTGAATTAGGATATGGTATAATGAAGAGAGAATGCTGAAGGAGGGATGGTATGGCTGTTTCAAAGTTTTATGCAGTATGGCGGAAAGAATCCGGAGCAGAAGAGACTGTGAATGCTTTTCAAGCACTCGCTCTAAAGGGGCGAGCACAAATTGTTACGACACCAAAAGAACAGGCGACTCTTTTTGATTTGGAAACGGGTCTCAAGGTTAATCCAAGAAGTAGCCAGAAAAAAGATGGTCGCTATGTAGGTCAACCATACTTTAGTTACTATCCAGGTGAAGAGAGCCCGTTAAAGGGGTTAGAAAGTAGCTTTGAGTATTCCTCTGAGCTGAATGCTTTTATCGAGGCTTTCAAGACTATTGAGAAATTTCAGATTGAATATGACAATCATACGGCTTATATTTTTCCTAAAGCTATTTCTCCGATGCAACGGATTGTATTTGAAGATGAAGACTTTGTTATTCTAAAGCTCTTGATTGATATTGATGAGACTTATCCTTATTCTGAATACTACCGTTTAAATGGTCAACTGGGTATTGAATTTTATAAAACGAGTAGACCAGAACCTGTTAAACGGATAAAATTAGCTAAAGAAGGCATTCCCTTGTTTGAAGCCGAAGCTAATTTCCCTAAGTCTACTAAGATATATGTACCTAAAGAATTTACATCACCTGAACAGGTTAAAAGTATTGCTGATAGAGTGAGGAAAGTTTATCAGGAAACAAACTATAAACTGTATGGGAATTTTGATAAATACCACATAGAAGCATTTGTCTTTTTAGATGATAATGAAAGGAAGTACAAAACTTTGAAAACTTATGAGGAACAGTGTCAGGAATTGCAGGCAAAAATTGAGAAGTTGGAAGAGAACTTCAATCAAAAAACTGAGAAAGTCAACCAGCTGAGAAAAGAAATTAAGCAAGCCGAAACAATCTTGAGAAACTATCACGAAGAGGAGGAGTATTACAAGAAGTTAGAAAAGGATAATCAAAAACTAGAATCAGATAAACAAAGATTGAAGCAGGAAAAAGGAGAAATTATCTCTAAAAATCAACGTCTAACCAATGAATCACAACGTTTACGTAGACTGAAAAATGTAGCAGAAGAGAAGATAGAGTATTTACAAAAACGATCGTTCTGGCAAAGACTTCTCAATAAATAAAAATAGTAGGTAATGAAACAGTTCTAAAGAAGAGCTGTTTTTTTGATGGAAAGGATAAAGTATGAATTTAGAAGAACTCAAGCAACGGCGAGATGAGCTTGTGCAAGACAATGCTTGGATGGATAATTTAATTAAGGAAAAAGAGGAAGAGTTATGGGAATTGAAGGTAAGAGGTATTGCAGCTTCTGAGCTAGCGAGATCGGCATTGGAATCTGCTTTACGCTCTGCAGGAATTGTAGATACCTTTTACGGCCCAGATAATGGAAAGAAAGGAACAGAATGACACGTTTAGGCAGTGAATTTTTAAAGGCTTTAGATAGCTACGAAAGGCCAGTTTTAGGGTATATGACACTGAGACAGTTAGTGCTACTATTTGGTATCGCATTGACAGTAGTTGTCACAACCATCCTCTATTGGCTGAAGGCACCTGATACTATTCTTTATGGCGTTGATATTTTGTTATTAGCGCCTTTTGTTATTTTCGGGTGTTATTTCGATGAGAAAATTAAAGATAATGTTCGTTTCATGTTAACCAAGCAGGAACGCTCTTATCAGACAGATTATGACAGAAAGGAATACACAAGAAATGAATTTATTCGGCCGAAAGAAAACCCCGAAACTCTCTAAGGAGGAACGGGAACGGGCCAAACGTCTAAGACGTACCATGACGGCATCTACACAGAATAGTCTTAATTATCAATGGTTGATGCCTGATGGCCTCATGAAAATTACAAATGATCAATTTTCAAAGACCTATCGCCTAGGTGATACAAGCTATATTACTGCAACAGATGATGAGCGAATTGATATTATTGAAACAAGCGCTGATATTTTTAATTCGCTGGACATTGACAATGATATGCAGCTATTGATCCTGAATCGTAGGGTAGAAAGCAACAGCTTATCTTCTATCCGCTATGATTTGGTTGGAGATGGATATGACGATTATCGTAAAGAATACAATGCGATGATCAATGATCGTTTCTCTCAGGAACAAAATACCTTCAAGGTAGAAAAATATCTGACGATTACAACCCAAACAGATCAGGATCATCAAGCTAGAAGAATCCTTGATGATACAGCCAGCGTTATTGAAAGTCAATACAGTGGCTTAGGAATCTCCTTTAAGGAGTTAGAGGGATTAGATCGTCTTCTTATATTCCGAAAACTCTTGAGGCGAGAAGGCTTTATTGATTTTAACTATGAAGACATCTCTATTTCTGGATTATCCACCAGGGACTTTGTAGCTCCAAACTATCTGAAGTTTGAAAAAGATCATATGAAAATTGATGATTGTTTCGCAAGGGTGATGTATGTTAGACAATATCCTACCTTCTTGAATGACAAACTGATTAAGAATATCCTGGATACAGGAATTGAACTGGCTATCAGTCTGCATGCTAAGCCCTATGATACTGCAGATGCCCTGAAGAAAATCAAGACAGTTAAGTCAAGTGTACGTAGGGAAATGATCAAAAGTCAGAAGGCTGCCGCAAAAGAAGGTTATGGAAGTGACCTGGCCGTTGGTGGGAAAGCTGTGGAGACATCTCGCGAAACAGAGAAATGGACTGAAGAACTTCAGGACAATGACCAAAAAATGTTTTCAGGTGTGATGACGATTTTCTTCATAGCTGACACTCTGGAAGAGTTGAATATCTACACAGAGCAGGTTCAACGATCTGTCCGTAAGAATACGGTAGAACTGGATAAGTGTTACTTGTACCAGGAAGAATCCTTGAATACCATTCTACCGATTGGAATTCCATTTATCAACGTAAAACGCCGTTTTATGAGAGATATGACTACCAGTAACTTGGCCACACAAGTCCCATTTACCAACGTAGATCTTCGATCTAACAGTCCACGTGCAATTTATTATGGCCAGAATCAGCTATCAAAGAACGCTATCACAGTTGACCGTAAGAAAGACTTGAATACAGGTTCAGGTTGTATCTTTGGGACTTCAGGATCAGGAAAATCTGTTCTTGCTAAAGGAGGGGAGATTATTCCTACCAAACTACGTTACCCTGAAGATAATACCATTATCGTCGATCCTGAAGATGAATACAGTGATATTGGTCGAGAATTAGGTGCTGAAATCATCACAATCGCTCCTGGATCACAACATCACTTTAACTTGTTGGATCTACCTGATAAGGATAAATTGCAGGCAGAAGATAGTGACCCGATTGGCCAAAAATCAAACCTCTTATCAACCCTGTTTGAGAATATATTCTCTGAAGTATCAGACGATGAATTTGCGATGATTGACCGTGTAACGAGACAGACCTATGAGGAATTTGAAAAACCAACCTTTAAGGATTGGCAAGCGGTTTTGGAACGTCAACCTGAAGCCGTTGCTAAGGATCTGGCGCTGAAGGCAGAACCTTATACGGTTGGATCAAATGATATCTTTGCACACCCTACAAACGTCAATATGAATAGTCGCTTTATTATCTTCAATCTCAAGCAGCTGAGTGGTAAATTGAAGCCATTTGCCCTCCTGGTGATTCAGGACTTTATCTGGAACCAGGTAGTCAATAACCAAGGTAAAACCATTACATGGTTGTATTTTGATGAGTTGCAGCTCTACTTCAAGAATAAACTTCAAGCAACCTTCTTTACAGAACTGTACTCACGTATTCGTAAATATGGAGCCATCCCAACAGGGATTACACAGAATCCAGAGACTGTTTTATCTACAGAAGAAGGTAGAAAGCTAGTCGCAAACTGTGAGTTTCTAGCCCTCCTGAAGCTGAAACGAACGGACCTGGAAGCCCTGGAGCAGGTTATCCCTCTTACGCCTTCACTAGAGCGATTTGTCTTGCGGCCAAAAGCAAAGGGTACTGGTTTGATTGTTGCTGGAGATACCATTGTCCCATTTGAAAATCCTATCCCTAAAGATACCAAACTGTATCAATTGGTTGCGACAGATGGTTAAAAAAATAGAAAGAGAGGTGATTTCTTTTGTTTGAAAGTGATCCCAAACAATTAAAACAGGAGCGTAAGAGGAGAATCAAAGAAGGAACATCCCTCAATAATAAAAAAGCTCCTAAAGAAGCACGTTTAGACTCAAAAGTTGCATTTAAAAAAGCTAAGAAGAATTATCGCTTAGCAAACAAAGATTATAAACTACACAAAGGACCTCAAGCAACAGCTAGAGGTCTTTTCTTTAAGCAACAACGTGATCGAGCAAAGTTGGAAAAACAAATTGCCACAACGCTCTATAAACGAGCTAAAAAGGCTGATGACAGTTATATCCCTAACCGACTGAAGAAACGTGCAAAACAAAGCGCCCGATTGAAAGTGAGACACGACGTTGAGAAAACGGTCAGAGATAATGAGATTCTTGGAGACTGGGTTCAGGCGAGGCAAAATATTCGTCAATTTAAATACCAGGTAAACGCCTCTAAAAGAGCGTTAAATGCTGTAGGAAAATTATCCAAGTATTCAATCAATCATAGCTATGGACAGCTCAATAGAAGCTATAATTTCATCAGAGGGCGAGGGTATACTCGAACACCAAAAGAGTTCTCCTGGGAAGGAAAACTCAGCAAAAAAATGAAACATGCCAAAAAGCGACTGGGACGTTCAAAGTTTGGGAAGGCATCAAAACGTACAGGAAAAGTCTTAAAGTTTTCGTCAAAAATACTACGTTCGATTTTAACAAATCCTTTAGCTGTCAAGTCCTATTTCTTAATGTTTATCATCTTTGCAGTATTTGGGATATTTATGTCTGTTTTTGGAGGGAGTGGTCCAGTCCAACAAAATGAATTTGACTTGAACAAATCCTGGCTTCAAATCAGTAAACGAGATCGAGAGAAGTCCAATGATAAGGTAGACTATTGGACAAACATCGATGACATGATCTTTTTCATGAACTTTCGCTACGGTAGCGATTGGAAACCAGAAAGTAATTGGAATGAGGGGACTGGTGGTGAATGGGCTGGGACGTTAGGTTTCAATCACTATTCAGATGCCTTGAATGATCTTTGGAATCATTTGAATGATGACCCTCACAATTTGAAGAAGATGGCTGACTTATATGGCCCCTCGTCAGATCTCAAGTGGACTAAGTTGAGTGATAGCGAGTTAGAAGAGTATAAAGAGCTAGAGGAGTTGACTAAAGAAGTTGGTCGATACCCCTCTTATCAAGAACTAGCTAACCCTTTTTACCAGGAGGACGATCCTTCTTATCAAGCCCCTTTAGTTATCCTGAAGAGATTTGGTTATACCTCTAAGAGTGAAATTTATGAAAAAACACAACTAAAAGCTTCAACAGGACAAGCTCTAAGAGCTCCTATTGACGGTCAAGTCAGTGTGACAGATGATACGACTGTATCCATCAAAACAGATAAAGCCATCTTTACTTATGAAGAGGTAGGAAATATCCGTGTTTCTGACGGTGATCAGGTCAAAGCTGGAGATGAGGTTGGGAAGGTAACGGCAAATGGTTACCAGATCATTCAGTATCAAAAATTGGAGGAAAAAGAGACAAAGGATAAGAAAGAAAAGTGGACATCAGTTAATCCAGGCTTTTACTTTCAATCTGTCACGTACAATCAGACAACCTCAGTCATTACCACACTTAATGGCGATTTGGGGCAAAAATCACGAGCGATAAAAGATTACCTGAAGCAAAAGGTACCAGGGCTAACAGATAATGGTTTGGCAGCCATGCTTGGGAACTTTGCAACTGAAAGTAATATCAATCCTAAACGTGCTGAAGGAGACTATCTTAGCCCACCAGTAGGGGCTGATTCTTCTTCATGGGATGATGAGTCCTGGTTAGCTATAGGAGGACCAGCGATTTATAACGGAAGATACCCAAATATTCTTCGACGAGGTTTAGGATTGGGACAGTGGACAGATACAGCGGATGGCTCCACGAGACATACTCTATTATTAAACTATGCAAAATCTAAGAATAAGAAGTGGTATGATTTGGAACTGCAACTGGATTTTATGTTGGAGGGGGATACTCCTTACTATATCACAGGACTAACTTCAATTCTAACTAGTACAGAGGATGTAGAGACGCTTACAGAGCGTTTCCTGGTTAATTGGGAAGGAAACTCTGGAGATAAGGTCTTAGAGCGCCAGAATAATGCTAAGCAGATCCACGCTTTTCTTACTCAACAAGTTCGAGGAGGTGGAGCGTTAGCATCTTCCTGGAATTTCCCTGCCGAGTATCAGTCAAAAGTGGAGCACCCTCCTACACAAGCTTCTATGACTACACAACAAGGAAGCGGCTACCCAGTTGGTCAATGTACTTGGTATGCGTATAATCGTTTAGTTGAACTAGGAACGATTACAGACTTATCAGGGTCCTATGGTTACCTTGGAAATGGTCAGGATTGGGTAACAAGCCTAGTCGCAAAAGGATGGAAGTACAGTACGTCACCAACGAGAGGGGCTGTTGTATCAATTCTAGGTGGATTTGGTGGGACACCAGGTGGATACGGTCATGTTGCGATTGTGGAAGCTGTGAACCCAGACGGTTCATTCCTAGTTTCGGAATGTAATGTCCAAGGTGTACAGGATAAGGTCCATTTTCGTGTTCTCTATCCAGCTGACTACTATACATTTGCGACACCGAATTAAAAAAGAAAGAAGGTAAATCATGAAAATGATAGATATGGAGAAATTGAAACTCCTGAAAATAGGAGGAATCTTTATAGGAGTTGTGCTAGTTCTAGGATTCGTATTCTGGATTGGAGCAGCAACCTCATCACAAAAGAAAGCTAAACAGGAAGCTGAAACTACGCAACAAGAAACCAAAGCAGAGGGAAGCGAACTAACGCAAGAATATGTAAAGGAATTTTTGACGGCTTACTTCAATAAGCAGGATCTGGGAGAAAATAGAAATCGCTATTTGCCCTATATGACAGAAGCTGCTTACAATCAGGAAGTGAACTCTGAAGAAGAACCAACGGTACAAACCTATAAGGGCTATGTAGTGGATACACAGATGAAGTCTTCTACCATCTACATCGATCAAGAAAACCATGTTGCCCTAGCTCAAGTGAGATACACTCAGACACAGTTACAGAAGAAGTATGATTATACTAACGCCCAAACAAACGTAGGATCTTCAAGAACCATACGGATTCGCTTCAGCAAGCAAGATGGGAAATACCTGGTAAATCATATTGACCCCATTTTGATTGTGGACAGCTTGAACACTAGCGAAAAGGCGAGTATTCCATCGTTAAACAAACCAATCACTAACCAAACACAAAGTACAGAAGGGAAAAAGGAACAATGACAAAATTAGAAACTTTGGAAAAACAAAAACAGAAAGCGGAAGACCGCTTAGCTGACTATATGGCCAAGGCCAATAGGGAAGAAGAGAAATTGAAGGAGCTAGAAACTCAAATCATTTTGGCAAAACATGAGGAACGGTCAAACTACTTGGCCAAACATAATTTAACCTGGGCTGATATTAAAGCAGCTCTTGCTGAAGGAAAATTGAAAGGAGCTGAAAAACATGTACCGTCTGACCAATCTGACACAAAACACGACCACAACGTATAAGAATCGAGACCTTGTGTATCAAGCCCTGGAGCGAGAAAATGCCAAGGTTAAACATCAGGAGGCAGAGGCCGTTTTATTGGTAGAAGAACTGGATAAAAAGAATGTAGTGGTGTACCAAGAAGATGTCTATTTGCCGTTTGAAGGGATCGCAGATAGCCTCTTCCTGAAGCCTGGTACGGTGAATAACAAGGAGGATACAGTAAAAGAATCAAAAAACTCACTCTTTAAGCGCCAAGCTAAAACAAAACGTGGAGCACAGATTCCTGAAGAAAAAGCAGAAGTCCCTTCCTTGAAACATGAAACTCCCAAACCTCAAACCTATTCTAAACGCTCTTTTGGGGTGTATTTAGGAAGAGTTTTGGTGTTATTGAGTCTAGTAGGAAGTCTGACACTTGCTGGCTTATCACTTACGCTAGTTTACCATCAAGAAAAGCAACTCTCGGCCGTATCCAAGGAACTTTCAAATCTAAAAACCATTCAGTCAAAAACAGGGGAACTAGATGCCTTTTCACGTTACTTTTTGCCAGCCCTTTACTCTGATAAAGGGAAAATGGTTGATTTCGTAGCTCCTCAATTAACGATAGATAGACAAGCAGGTCAACTGCAGTCTGTGATTTTGGAATCTAGCTTGATTGTTGATGAAGCAACTTATCAGCTAACCTATGTAGTAGCCGTGAAAGACGGTGAGAACAGAAGTCAGAAACGCTTGGTAGTTACTGTAAAGGAAGAACCTTCAGCACCTTACGGATTCCAGGTTATTGCTAAGCCAGAACTGTCCAATTATCCAAAATAAAGGAGGTCTTACATGGATCAAGAAAAAATCAGTCATTCTCTGGCGTTAAAAGGAAAAGTTACCCTGGAGATGACGATACAAGCTCTGTATGCCCTCGCAAAAGCCCATTATGACAAGAAACAACATAAGGCAGCAAATCGAACTTTTGAAGGGGAGACACGTTTTAATGACTTTATGGCCACAAAATCAAAAAAAGATGTCGAGAAGTTATTAAATGGTGAAGTTCACTTGGCTAAGTTGAAGCATTACCTGGAAGAGTATAAGGTAGGTTTTACTTACCATCAAAAAGATGGTGCAACCTATCTCTTCTTTGAAACAAAAAATCGTACCTTGGTAGAAAAGGCTCTCAAAGATATGTTGGCAGACATCACGAAAAGCCCAGAAACATTGGAAGAGTTTGCGAAAAAAGTGCTGAAGAAACCACATGAAATGACTCCTGAAGAGAAAATCAACTACTATAAAACAAATAAGGTCTATAAGGGAATGATGCCAGTAGTTACGAAGGATATTGGTAAGGAGAAAGCACGATGATTAGAAAACCTATATGGCCCTATCTGGTGGTGGGGCTATTTTCATTTGTTATTTTCCAGTCCTTTTACCATTACTACCAACTTTCGACTGCAGCAGTACCTTTCATGGGAATGTTGCGACTACGTTGGTTGCTAGAACACTGGGAACGCTTCTCTTTCGGTGTTTTCTTTGATTCAGGAGCCTTATATGCAGGGTTGATTGGCTTCGGTCTCCCAATGCTTGTCTATGCTTCTATGGATAAGAATTTATATCGTCAGGGAGAAGAACAAGGTAGTGCTCGTTTTGCGACTTTGAAGGAAATGAGACGGTTTGAAGACGTTGATTTTGAGAAGAATATGATTTTTTCAAAACAGGTAAAAATGGGCCTATTTAACTTTCGCTTAGCTTACAATGTCCAGCTCAATAAAAATGTGATTGTCATTGGTCTTCCAGGAGATGGTAAAACCTTTACTTTTGTATTGCCAAATTTAATGCAGATGAACTCAAACTTTGTTGTGACGGATCCTAAAGGAAACCTGGTACACGAAGTTGGGAAGATGCTTGAGAAAGCTGGCTATGCTGTTAAAATCTTTGATTTGATTCGGCTCAAGAATTCAGATCGATTTAATCCTTTTCATTACATGAAGTCTGAGCTAGATATTGATCGTATCTCTGAAGCAATTACTGAGGGAACAAAGAAGAGTGAGCATACTGGAGAAGACTTCTGGGTTCAAGCAGAGTTGATGCTGCAACGTGCATTGATTGGTTATCTCTATTTTGACTCGAAGGATCCTGAAACTGGAGTCCAGTTATACATGCCAAACTTGGGTCACGTTGCGGATCTATTAAGAAATATGTATCGAGAGGATCCAGATGTACCAAGTCCTGTCGAGCAGATGTTTGAGGAACTGAACGAACATCAACCTAACAACTATGCTTATAAACAGTGGAAATTATTCCAAAACTTCAGAGGTGAGACAAGAAACAGTGTGGTAGCGATTTTGTCTTCTCGCTATTCTATCTTTGACCATGAAGATGTACGAAACTTGATCAGTGAAGATACCATGGAAATGGATACCTGGAATACGAAAAAGACAGCTGTTTTTATTGCTATTCCTGAAACCAATAACGCCTTTAATTTTCTTTCCTCAATCTTGTTTGCGATTGGTTTTGAGGTTCTTACACATAAGGCTGATGATATCTTGCAAGGGAAAGTACCTGGCTACAGTAGAAAAAATCTTCGCCACATTCAGTTTATCTTCGATGAGTTTGCACAAATTGGCCGTATTCCAAACTTCGCCCAGGTCCTCTCTTCTATTCGTAGTCGTGAGATGTCTATTAAGATTATCATCCAAGCTGTCAATCAGCTAGAATCACTTTATAAAAGTGATTGGAAGACCATCTTTAATAACTGTGCTACTCACCTATTTTTAGGGACAAATGACAAGGATACGATGGAATACTATTCTACAAGGTCAGGTAAGCAGACTATACGTACTAGATCCACCTCAAAATCGCATAGTTATCGTAATGGATCATCAAGTGAAAATAAACAAATTCAAGGCCGTCCCCTTCTAACTCCAGATGAAGTCGCAAGAATTGGGGTAGAAGAAGGATTGGTCTTTATTTCTAAACAAAATGTCTTCAGAGATAAAAAAGCAAGTGTCTATGATCATCCTAGAAAAGATGAGATTGCAAGTTCCCCTGAAGACAAAGAAAACTGGTACGAATACACTCGAAAAGGAACAGACATCGACGGCTTGCTTTTATATGCCAACGATTTGACTCCGCAGCTAAAAGAGTTATTCGTGGCCTAACATACAGAAAGGATAGTAGGATGGAAACACCTAAAACACAATTAGGATACCTGGAGAGTATCTCGCAGGTTCTAGCATTAAAGCTAGAAAATTTAGCCACAGAACGTTATGCTATTTGGCAGCTATTCAAACAGGCAGATGAGGAGACTTTCTATCAATTAGCTCCTCATCTTTTTGTGACAACGAGTAAGGAAGATCCAATAGTTGTTAGTGAACTAGATGCAACTCCTGAAGGATATCTTTTATTTAAGGAATTAGTAGAGGAGGAAAAAGTATGCCTTTAACAAAAGCACAGGCCAAATCGCTGGATATTTTAGAAGTAGCTCGTAGCCTTGGAATGGAGATGAAGCGAAAGTCACATCGAGAGTATTATTGGGCTGAGCATGACTCATTTAAGATTGATACTGTCAAGAATACCTGGCATTGGTATTCTCAAAACCTCTTTGGTGATACTATCAATCTCGTGCAACAAATGCAAAATGTCAGCTATAAGGAAGCCATGGTATTCTTAGAGACAGGTTCCTTTCCTGAAGCAAAACCAGTAGAGGAAGAACGTAAACCTTTCAACTATACACTAGCACCTTACGAACAACCATTTGTGGAGGCGAGAACCTATCTCAAGGAGATTAGAGGTCTCTCTGATGATACAATCGACTTCTTCCTTGAGAAGGGAGTATTAGCCCAAGCTAAACGTAAGGACAAAGAGGGCGTTATAGAAGATGTATTAGTTTTTAAATACTTGGATAGAAATCAGCAACTGGTAGGTGCGAGCCTTCAGGGACTTGTCCCTGATCAAGAACGTCATCCAGGTAAGGGCTACTTGAAACAAATCATGTATCAATCAGAGGCTATCAGTGGCTTAAACGTTTCTATAGGCTCTCCTGAGCGTTTAATTGTGACAGAGGCACCAATTGACCTTATGAGCTATTATGAGCTTCATAAGGGCGAATTAAACGATGTTCGACTGGTTGCGATGGAAGGATTAAAAGAGGGAGTTTTGTCTCACTATGTTCTTGAAATTTTGCAGGAGCGAGGGGAGATTGCGATGGATGAAAGGGATTATACCAAGTCTAGCGAACTAACACGTACCTCGAGATTCCTATCTGTTGCAGCGGAAACCTCTACGCTTTTCCAAGATCACAAATATGATAATCTTATCACACTGGCAGTTGATCGTGATAAAGCAGGTACAGACTTTATGACGAAACTACGGGAGAAAAAAATCCCAGTTGTCGATGCAAGACCACCAAAACGTGAGGGCCAGGAGAAGATAGACTGGAATGAAATCCTGAAGCAGGAAAAACAGCTGGAGCAAACGGAGGAAATTCAAGCATCAAGTCACTTTCCTGATACCAGTCACCTCTCTCCTGAAGATGCAACATGGTTGAAGGAGAACTGGAATAATATAGGGTTTTCAGTAGAGCCTAGAAAACAAATGGTTATTGATTCGGACAAAACAGTGACCTATGAAAAACCTTCCAATCCTCTTGGAGATGGTGGGGAGCCTAAAAAACAAATTCAGAGCACAGAAAAAGCTCCTGAGAACTCTCAGGAGCAAATGAATGATAGGGCCAGTGGTGGAGAGGGCTATTCACAGCATGATGCTGTAGGCAGTGCCGAACCTGAAGCTGAATTATCAGCAACCTTTGAGCAAACTGTTGCCAGTCACCCGACATCACCCTATCGTTACTTACATTTTAGCACAACTTTTGAGGAAGTGCAACGAAGACAATCGAAATACCATCCAATTACATCTGATGATTTGAAAAGAATGAATCAGTACGCTGGTTCTATTCAGAAATCATCTCAATGGTATCTAGAGGAGTTAGCGAATAGTAAAATCTATTATTTCTATTCCAATAATGGAGAGGTGAGTTTGTTAGATGTTAATTTTAAACGAGAAAACTTTTTACACTTAACAGGAATCAGGCCAGTTGTTCCAGGTAGGAATGCTGGAGATTTTGTAGTCGATTTTGCTGAGGGAAGGGGAGACTATAATCAAATACTGGTTAGTAATAGTCTAAAAGAAAAATTACAAGTTATTCCTATGTTAGAGGATATTCTTGATCCTAAATCGTTTGTTTTGGATAACTTAGACGAAGTGAGAATTGCGCAACGACTTAACTTTTCAGAAGCTATCAAGAGTAAAGACGAGGATTTCTTGCTTCTTTTCAAAGATATAGGAGAAGAACGTGTCCCTGCATCTCTCATGAAAATCAATAGAGATCTAAAAGTTGATGTAGAGAAAACTAAGGAAAAAGTTATACTTGCTGTCTTTCGTGAACGTGATGGTAATATTGAACAGTTGTCTATCAATGAGGATTATGTCAAGGATAGAGGAAATGAGTTGCAAACCATTTTGAAAGATGGCTTGTTTGAAGAAATCAAGCCTGATACAACTAAGGGAATTGAACAAATAACTCCTGAGAACACACTGAATAGCCCACTACTTGATTCGGCTATGTTTACTCAAGTCTTAGATACTGTCTATAATTTAGGTGTGCCAGGTGACATCTCAAAAACTCCAGAAGAATTTCATCAAGCCTGGAATCAGTATCTTGACTATGCGAAACGGTACAATGATAAATTTGACCAGATTGTTGCTGCAGCTGGAGAAGATCATCTCCTAGATACAAACTCAGACTTTTATAAAGAGTGGAGACAAGATCATATCTATAAGGAGAACTACCATGTACGCCTTCAATGGACTGAGGAGCTACCAGATGGGCCTAAATTGCCCTTTAAAGAGACAGAGCTGATTTTGTATCAAGAATTTGCTAGAGAGCTATACAAGGCCAATCAGAGCTTCTATCAGTTACATCAGGAAGGGCTAAAACAAGTGACTGGTGGTCACCCAGAAGGCTACATCTCTCCAACTAAGATTCAGTTTAGTATCTACGCTCCCGATGGTGAACTGATCCAGGATAGTATTCGTTACAATATCGGTGAGGAGATTAACCCAATCGCTCATAAAGAAAGACTTGGAACACGAGAAATGAGGGAGCACCCAGAATTGATGAAGATAGATGGGACCATATTCACTCAGTATCATCTGGAGAGATTGGCGAGTGAGTTAGATATTTCTCAGTTTAGTTACGCTTTGGAAGATACTCCTTACGCAGAACAACTTTTATCTCAAGTACCTTACGGAGTGTTAGAAAATAGTCCGATTGGTTTTTCAGATAGTAGTCATGATAGTCGTCTTGGATTTATCTCCTTTGATGGAATGGATAGTGTTGAGGTCGAAAATCTATCTGCTTGGTTTGAGAAGTTGGGAGTCAAGGATTCTCCGTTGGAACAAGTAGCTCTTGTAGAAAAATGGCAAAAAGAAATCAAAAGTTTATCAGAAAAAGTTGAACAAACGATCGCCACAGTTCGAGAAGAATTTGAAAAATCACAAGAGGAAGAAATCAAACTAGAAGAACAAGGCTACAACAAGCAGGAGTTGGAACGTGATGCGGATGCTGACGGAGTTTCTGATGATGAGGAGTTGTTGCAGGGAACAAATACGTATGATTTTAGATCGAAACCAGGTTCTAAACCAGAGGGCGAGGAGAGTCTACAAGCGGACGAAGTTGTGTTAGCAGCTGGCAGTCTTGCAGTCGCAGATTTTATTCAAAATAAAGATATGGCAGGATTAAGTCGTCATCTTAAAGAAGGGATTAAGGAGTTTCTGGATTCAGATAAGTACAAAGACTATCTAACGAAAATGAGCCAACTAAATAATTATTCTAATCGCAACTTACGCTTAATTCTTGCACAAAATCCTGAAGCAAGGCAAGTAGCTTCTTTCAAGCAGTGGAAAGAAAACTTTGGTCGCTATGTGAAAAAAGGTGAGAAGGCTTTACGTATTTTTAAACCTATGACGAAAATCAAAAAGGATGAGAATAACCAACCAATATTGGATAAAAATGGGAAACCAGAAACAGTTATATTCTTTGGTTTAGTGCCAGTTTTTGATGTTAGTCAGACAGAAGGAAAGGAGATGCCAAAAGCTGCAGAAGTGAAAGAACAGCTGACTGATTTGGAATATGCAAATCTTTACCGTGCCCTAATGGCTATTGCAAAAGAAAATGATGTATCGGTTCGATTTGAAGAGATGGAAAATAGTAAACATGGATATTATTCTGTCCCAGAAAATCAAATTGTTTTACGTAGTAATGAGATGAACAAGGCTCAAATTATTAAAACTTTCTTACATGAAATGGCTCATGCAGAGTTGCATCATGCAGATAATCCTCAAAAGGAAAATCTAACTAGAAGCACCGCTGAACTCCAGGCTGAAAGTGTCGCTTATGTCGTTTCTTCATACTATGGTATTGATACGTCAGAGTATTCCTTTAACTATCTATCTGGGTGGTCTGCTGATAAGGAGACACTTGCTGATTTAGAAGCACAGTTGGATATTGTCCAACAAGAAGCTAAAAGTTTAATGGTTCGGATGGATCAAGCATTGGAACAATTAAGATTGAGTCAGGAGAAACAAACGAAGCGTAGTTTTGAACAAAAACTAGAGAAGTTTCAAGATCAGAGCAAGCAGGCTGTCGAAGATCACAAGCAGGAGTTGAAAGCAGATGCACAATCAAAAAAAGAGAAGGGTTTCTCGAAATGACCGAACGGGACACCCCAAATAAACCCAAGGTCAAATTAAAAACAAACCATCATCAAGGAGGACAACACTCATGACCAATGAACAAGAAGAACAACTGATCATCATCCTCTCAGACTTTATTCCAATCATGGATGGAGACAGAGTTCAAGGAGTATCGCCAAACGCTAAAGACTTGACTCGCCAAAAAGTTCTGGAGCAACTAGAGGAAGAAAAGTCTCAACTACCTGAAGGAGATCCAGCTCTTTTGGAGTGGGAAGAAGAAAATATTGAGCTACTCAAGATGATTACAGATGAAGAATTTCAAGCTGTACTCACAGAAAAAATCTTACTGACAGAAATACAAATTGGGCAGTCTATTTTCCAGCCTCTAACTACTCAACAACTTTCTGTCCTAGCTGAAAAGTTGCAAGGTCAGAAAGAAAAAAGTGTAGAAAATAGTGATAAGCAATCATCTATTTTCAAAAACATCTTCAGTTGGTTGCGATAAATTGTTAGAGGTTGTACTCCAAAAGATATAGGAAAGGGGCTTGGGGATTTCCCCAAAACTGAGAAAATCAAGAAGGAAAACTACAAGGTTCTCCTTCTCTGATTTTTTTAAATTTCGCAAATGGATATCCATTTGCTACGCTTGCCACAAGGAAGTCAGGGGATGATGCCTGGTCAGAAAATGCCAGAGCCTTTGAGAGAAAGAGGATAAAAAATAATGCAGAAACGAGAAAATAGAAAACGCTATATACAAAAATTGATACGACTAACACCAGAGGAAGATCGTCAAATTAAAACGGCGATGGCCCAAATGGGAGTTCCATCTTTTCAATACTATGCGAAGAATCAACTGGTACAAGGGAAGGTGGTTCAAATTGATTTTTCTGAATTGAAAGACCTTCGAGTTGCTATCAATCGAGTGGGCACGAACATCAACCAAATTGCCAAGCTTGCTAACGAAAATCAAGGGGTTACGACAGAGGAAGTAGCACAAGTTATTGACTATTTATCTGAGTTGAAAGAGATGGTAGCTGCCAAACTTTCTAGCGCAGAGAAGAAAAGTTTACAGGAGCGAAAAGTAAAAACTATAAGGACGTATGACGAATGGTAGTAATCAAAGCACCCAAACAAATTAAAACTCCTTCCAATTTAAAAATAGCTGTACGCTATATTCTGAATGAAGCGAAAACACTTGTGTCAGAAACCGCAGAAAGTGATCTTGATTTTCCTCTTGTCTATCATAATGGTGAACTTCAAATGAAGCTAGTATCTGGCAATGGGATCTCTGATTTTAGCGTAGCAGATGAGGAAATGGTTATGACAAAATTGGCTGCAGCCTTTAAAAAAGGAGATGATGACTTGAAAGAATTATCTTCAGGAAAACAAGTATTGGCCCATCACATTATCCAGTCTTTTTCTCCAGATGATAACTTGACTCCTGAGCAGGTTCATGAAATTGGCCGTCAAACGATGTTAGAATTGACAGGTGGAAATTATGAGTTTGTGATCGCAACCCACACGGATAAAGATCATCTTCATAACCATATCATACTTAATACCACCAATACCTCAACGCTCAAGAAATTTCGTTGGGAAAAGAAAACCTTGAAAAATTTGAGAGCCATTTCGGACAAACATGCGGCACGATACGGCGCTAAAATTATTGAGCCTACTATGAAAAATTCTTATACAAAGTATTCTGCTTGGCGGAGACAAAATAATTATCGGTTTGAAATTAAGGAGCGTCTGGATTTTCTTCTGAAGCACTCTTTGTCGTTAGAAGATTTCAAACAAAAGTCAGCTGCGCTTAATCTTCAGATTGATTTCTCTGGAAAATTTGTGAAGTATAAATTGCTCGATCAGCCCCAACAAAGAAATGTCCGAGATGATACATTATCGAAGAAAGGACTCTATTCTCTTGAAAAAATAAAAGAGAGAATTTCTAAGAATCAGTTAGTTTTTGATGTGGAGGAATTGAAAGAACAATACCAAGAATCAAAAGAAAAAACGGCAAATGATTTTGAATTGAAATTGGAAGTGGAATCCTGGCAGGTCGAGCAAGAAAGCAAGCAAGGCATTTACGTGCAGATGGATATGGGAGCTTTAAATAGTGGTACAATTTTAATACCTTCTCATAAAGTTGATAAAAATGAGGATGGAAATTATACCATCTATATCAAAGAGAAAGACTATTTTTATTTTCTCAATCCTGATCAATCACAAAAAAATCGGTACATGATGGGTTTGACTGTCGCAAGACAATTGGCCAAACAAAATGGTGAGACAGTCGTAACTAAAAATGCTCAAATTTCCTCTATACGTGAGCTGATTAAGGAATATAATTTCTTAGTCGAGCACGGCGTGACAGATGGAGCACAATTTCAACATTTGGAAGATCGTTTTAATGAAAAGATTGAGATTACCCTGGAGGAATTAAGACAACTAGATGAGCGACTTGGACGTTATCATAAAATTGAAGGAGCACTTTTAGCCATCCAGAAATCTCCAGAAAATAGTCTTGTAGCGGTACAACTATTGGATGATTTAGGAGTTCCAAAAGATATGGGACTGGAAGATGTCAGTCAACTGATCAAACAATTCCAAATTGAAAAAGGAGCCTTACAAGAGTTCTTTGATGATACATTAAAACATTACACAGATTATAGAGATGTTAAGGAGCACGTGCGTAGTCGTGAAGAGAAAGTTGACCGACGTTTTGAAGATGAAAAAACCTTGTAAAAGTTTCTGATATTTTCAATCTAGTCATGATTTCAGTACAATAGAGAGTATGTTTAGATTTGATGAAAAAGAATTTGTCGCAGAACTAGATCGCAAACGTGAGTAGCAATTCCTGAAGCGAGTAAGAGATTATGACGAGCAGATTGCTCCCTCCATGAGACTGAGGGGATATAAGCGGATAGATAGTACAGAGAGGACAGTTGTTTTTACATTTGGAGAGGTGACTTTCTCTAGGAATCGCTGGCGAAAGGGAAAGAAAAGTTGTTATCCCGTAGATGAGTGGCTAGGTCTAGAAAAGTATATGCGTTATTCTCCTGAGTTGATTTTTCACATGGCAAAACACGCTTCTGTTTTATCCTACCGTGAAGTTTGTCGAACAGTTAAGATGGCTTATCGCCTGGAGATAACAAAGGACGCTGTTTTGAAGTCTGTAAAAATGGCAGGCAGACTCTTTTCAGATAGGGAACGCTATCGGCTTTTTAGAGGTGATGAGCAACCGAAAAAAATCCAGGCAGATAAAATCTACCTGGAGGGAGATGGTGTGCTCGTCAAGACAACATCAAGCAATGATGAACGACACAATACAGACTTAGCCCATTTCCTGATTCATACTGGAGTGAAGAAGGTTGGTAATAATCGGTATGTACTAGAGAATAAGCATGAGATTATCCATACAAGCCATGAACAAGCAAAGGAAGAATTGATAGACTATCTCTGCAATCATTTTGAAATCACTGATCGAACTCTTCTTATCACTAACTCGGACAATGGTAAAGGATATTCTCGCAGAATATTTCAAGAAATTAAGAAGGTCCTACGGATTAAACGTCATGAGCATTTCTGGGATGCCTATCATGTTAATGAAGAACTTAAAAGATTTCTGAAGCCGTACCCGTCTACACTACTTGATCTTGCTTTTAAGGCCATCAAAAATCATCAGAAGAGCCTGCTTCAGACCGTACTAGATACAGTTGAATCTCTCATAGAAAGCCAGGAAGCTCTTGATAATTTTTACAATTTTCGTAAGAAATTATTAAGAAATTTCTGTGATACTAGGCCACCTAAACTTAGAGGATTGTCCTCACGGGGTATCGGGGTAATGGAGAGTCAGCACCGAAAGGTCACTTACCGCATGAAACATCGAGGGATGTATTGGTCTATCGAAGGGGCTTGTACCATGGCCAGGATGATTCTTGTTGAGCGAATTGATCAGCTACACGAGCTGTTTTTTGGATCCTGGAGACAAGAGTATGAGGAATTTAGGGTAACGGGACTAGGCGCAGGGTTTCGTATTAACCATAAGCCACACGGTGCGGTCATCAGAAAAAGAGGACATAAATAGAATTGGAGGGCAGATAAAAGCCTCTAAAAAAAGAATTTTTAGAGGTCTTTTTATCATGTTTTTATACAAAACAGTTGCTTTTTTGCCTAATGTGTGTTACAATAACAGAGTAAATATAAAAAAGAAAAAGGTGTAGAAGTTGCTGCTTCTACACCACCGATTAAGACAAACACACACTTTGCTTAATCAGTCGAACAATATTGTAGCATAAATAGTGCAATATAGTCAAGGGCTGGGGTAAAGTGAGGAACTTTTTCCAGTTTTTTTGTCTGAAAAATCTCGCTTTCTTATTGAGTTATAAGGATATTTGATTATTCCCAAAAATTTAGACACAAACGAATAAAAGTTAGCTATTGACAATTTTCCTATTTTTAGGTATCATATTGTTCGGGCACCTCTTTTAGAGGTCGGGGCTCCCTAGTTATTAGGGAGCTATTTTTGTTTTTTCAAGAAGTTATCTTCTTGTATTTTATACTCAATGAAAATCAAAGAGCAAACTAGGAAACTAGCCGCAGGCTGTACTTGCGTACGGCAAGGCGACGTTGACGCGGTTTGAAGAGATTTTCGAAGAGTATTTGTTGTGAATCTGGTGCAGTAGTCCCAGATTATTCTTATTAGTAGGGTCTTGTTTTCTATGTCCCCTTGTAGTTGACAAGACCTTGAGCATTTTAGAAAGAGGAATCTATGTCTACGAAATATATTTTTGTAACTGGTGGTGTGGTATCGTCTATTGGGAAAGGGATTGTGGCAGCGAGTCTGGGCCGTCTCTTGAAAAATCGTGGTCTCAAAGTAACCATTCAAAAGTTTGACCCTTATATCAATATTGATCCGGGAACTATGAGTCCTTACCAGCACGGGGAAGTTTTTGTGACAGATGACGGAGCTGAGACAGATTTGGACTTGGGTCACTATGAACGTTTCATCGATATCAATCTTAACAAATATTCCAACGTGACAACTGGTAAAATTTACAGTGAAGTTCTTCGTAAGGAACGCCGTGGAGAATACCTTGGGGCAACTGTTCAGGTTATTCCTCATATCACAGATGCTTTGAAAGAAAAAATCAAGCGTGCCGCTCTAACGACCGACTCTGATGTCATTATCACAGAGGTCGGCGGAACTGTTGGGGATATCGAGTCCTTGCCATTCCTAGAGGCCCTTCGTCAGATGAAGGCAGATGTGGGTGCGGATAATGTCATGTATATCCATACAACCTTGCTGCCATACCTCAAGGCTGCTGGTGAAATGAAGACCAAACCAACTCAACACTCTGTAAAAGAATTGCGTGGACTGGGAATTCAACCAAATATGTTGGTTATTCGTACAGAAGAGCCAGCTGGTCAAGGAATTAAAAACAAACTGGCCCAGTTCTGTGATGTGGCACCAGAAGCCGTTATCGAGTCTTTAGACGTTGAACATCTTTACCAAATTCCATTGAACTTGCAGGCGCAAGGTATGGACCAAATTGTTTGTGACCATTTGAAATTAGACGCTCCAGTAGCGGATATGACAGAGTGGTCAGCTATGGTGGACAAGGTCATGAACCTCAAGAAACAAGTAAAAATTTCCCTTGTCGGTAAGTATGTAGAGTTGCAAGATGCCTACATCTCAGTGGTCGAAGCCTTGAAACACTCTGGTTATGCCAATGATGCAGAAGTTAAAATCAATTGGATCAATGCCAATGATGTGACAGCAGAGAATGTGGCAGAGCTCTTGTCTGATGCGGACGGAATCATCGTGCCAGGTGGTTTCGGTCAACGTGGTACTGAAGGGAAAATCCAAGCTATCCGCTATGCGCGTGAGAATGATGTTCCAATGTTGGGAGTCTGCTTGGGAATGCAGTTGACTTGTATCGAGTTTGCTCGTCACGTTTTGGGTCTTGAAGGTGCCAATTCTGCAGAGCTTGCACCAGAAACAAAATACCCTATCATTGATATCATGCGTGATCAGATTGATGTTGAGGATATGGGAGGAACCCTTCGTTTGGGACTTTATCCGTCTAAGTTGAAACGTGGCTCTAAGGCAGCAGCTGCTTATCACAATCAAGAAGTGGTGCAACGCCGTCACCGTCATCGTTATGAGTTTAACAACGCCTTCCGTGAGCAGTTTGAGGCAGCAGGTTTTGTCTTCTCAGGAGTTTCTCCGGACAATCGTTTGGTCGAAATCGTGGAAATTCCTGAAAATAAATTCTTTGTAGCGTGTCAGTATCACCCTGAACTTTCAAGTCGTCCAAACCGCCCAGAAGAACTCTACACTGCCTTTGTTACTGCAGCAGTTGAGAATAGTAATTAGCCAAATTAGAACCTTTGAGAAGAATCTCAGAGGTTTTTTGCTTGCATATTTAGGATATAATTTGCAAAATAAAAACATAGTGATATAATTAACATAAAAAATCCTAAGGAGGATCTACGATGAAAAAAATCACACTATTTAGTTTAGCTTTAATAGGCCTAGCTTTGCTAGTTTCACCTCATTCAGGGCAGGCATTTGAGCTTAAAGAAGAATGGGTTGTTAAGTGTGGAGTGCAGTATCAAGATGGCAAGATTCTTCGGTTTAATAATGGTCATGAAGTGGATATCAAAGTCTTGGATTTGCCAAAAACCGAGAAAATCGAGTGGACGGTTAGTCTCGATGGTCAAGATCAAACTGTCAATTTCCTAGGTCAAGAAAAGGACAAGTCTATGATGGGTGTAGAGGGGCGTTACCTGAATTTTTACGTACCTTATGGCTATAGAGGAGATATCAAGGTCGAGGCTAAGAGCGGAAACGAAGTGAAGACCTGGTCAACGAAAGTTGTGGATGATATTCATAATGATAGTGGAAAGAGAGGTTACTATCGTATTGAAGAATCAAATGATCAATACACTTACCTCGATGCTAAATGGGATTATCACACCAAGACTTACACTGCTACCTTACCAGAGACTGTCAATGATCAAAAAGTCTTTGCTTGGGCAGACTATGACAATGGCGAGATGAAACTTGAAAAACTAAAATCTATCAGTCATAAATATGATGGAGGGTCTTTCAAAGAACTTTATCCGATTGTAAAAGCAGAAAGTTGGCTAAAATCAAACCAAAACTGGTACTATCAACAACAAGGTCACTTAGTGCAGAATGATTGGGTTAAGGACAAGGGAACTTGGTACTTTATGAATGATCAAGGGGTCATGTTCAATAAAACTTGGCTCTATCAAGGTAGCAACTGGTATGCCTTTAAATCATCAGGAGCCATGATTGCGAGTGACTGGCTTTACGATCAAGGCAAGTGGTACTATTTATCAACTTCAGGAGCCATGAAAGCCAGCACTTGGGTTTATGACAAGGGAGAATGGTATTATGTAAGTTCTTCTGGTGCCATGATTGCGAATGATTGGGTCAAAGACAATGGTAAGTGGTATTATCTAGCTTCATCAGGTAAGATGCTTCGCAATACCTACACGCCTGATGGTTATTACGTTGGTAACTCAGGCGCCTGGCAATAAGAATAATACTCTTCGAAAATCTTTTCAAAACACGTCAGCTTCATCCACAACCTCAAGACAGTGTTTTGAGCTGACTACGTCAGTTCTATCTACAACCTCAAAGCAGTGCTTTGAGCAGCCTGCGGCTAGCTTCCTAGTTTGCTCTTTGATTTTCGTTGAGTATAAGAAGTCCTTTTCCTTAAAGGAAGGGGCTTTTTACTTGCGTTTCTGCTACTTCCTCATTTGTCCTAAAGCCTTTTTTGTGTTAAAATGAATGGTATGAAAGCTAAAAAAATGTGGATGGCAGGTCTGGCTCTGCTTGGTATTGGGAGCCTTGCCCTTGCTACGAAAAAAGTTGCAGATGACCGTAAGCTCATGAAGACTCAGGAAGAGTTGACAGTGATTGTGCGAGACCATTTTTCAGACATGGGGGAAATTGCGACCCTCTATGTTCAAGTCTATGAAAGCAGTCTAGAGAGCTTGGTTGGTGGCATCATTTTTGAGGATGGCCGTCATTATACCTTTGTCTATGAAAATGAAGACTTAGTCTATGAGGAGGAAGTCTTATGATACAACCAGCAAGTTTAGAAGAATTGGCATCTTTAGTAGAAAAAGATGGCAAGAAGGTCTTCCTTTTTGTGGCAGACTGGTGTGGCGATTGTCGTTATATCTATCCTGCCTTGCCAGAGATTGAGGAGACCAATCCAGAGTTCACCTTTATTCGAGTGGACCGAGACCAGTATATGGATTTGGCCAAACTCTGGGATGTATATGGAATCCCTAGCCTTGTTGTTCTAGAAAAAGACAAGGAAATTGGTCGTTTTGTTAATCGCGACCGTAAAAGCAAGCAACAAATTAACGACTTTTTAGCAGGACTGAAATAGGAGAAAAAGGAAACAATGATTTTTACATATAATAAAGAACATGTCGGTGATGTCCTTATGGTCATCGCGAAAAATAGCGGAGATGCCAAACTAGATGTGGATCGCAAAGGCAAGGTAGCTCGTGTTTTCCTCAAAGATAATGGGAAAACAGTGGCTTGGAATATTTTTGAAGTTTCAAGTTTGTTTGAAATTGCAGAGCGCGGTCAAGTCTTTTTATCAGATGAGCAAGTCGCTCGTTTGAACCAAGAGTTGCAGGCAGAAGGATTTGCAGAACAAATTGTCAATGACAAGGAACCTAAGTTTGTTGTTGGTGAAATTGTCGAGATGGTAGCCCATCCAGATAGTGACCACCTCAACATCTGCCAAGTTGCAGTCGCTAGTGATAAGACTGTACAAATCGTTGCAGGAGCTCCCAATGCGCGTGTCGGGTTGAAAACCATTGTGGCTCTTCCTGGAGCAATGATGCCAAAAGGCAACCTCATTTTCCCAGGTGAACTTCGTGGTGAAAAGAGTTTTGGCATGATGTGTAGTCCTCGTGAATTGCATTTGCCAAATGCTCCGCAAAAACGTGGTATTATTGAATTATCAGAAGACCAAGTTGTCGGAACACCATTTGACCCAGCTAAACACTGGACTGCCTAAGAAGTTGTTAATATCTGATAGACTAGATAGAAGGAAATAAGATGGCAAAAAATGTTGTGATTACAGGGGCGACATCAGGAATCGGTGAAGCGATTGCGCGTGCTTATCTGGAGCAGGGTGAGAATGTTGTTTTAACAGGACGACGGATAGACAGACTAGAAACCCTCAAGTCGGAGTTTGCAGAAACTTTTCCAAATCAAACAGTTTGGACTTTTCCACTAGATGTCACGGATATGATCATGGTCAAGACTGTCTGCTCCGATATTCTAGAAACGATAGCTCAAATTGATATCTTGGTCAATAATGCTGGACTAGCTCTTGGCTTGGCTCCCTATCAAGACTATGAGGAGCTGGATATGTTGACAATGTTGGATACCAATGTCAAGGGTTTGATGGCAGTCACTCGCTGTTTCTTGCCAGCAATGGCAAAAGCCAATCAAGGGCATATCATCAATATGGGCTCAACCGCAGGAATTTATGCTTATGCAGGTGCAGCAGTTTATTCAGCTACCAAGGCAGCAGTTAAGACTTTTTCAGATGGACTGCGAATTGATACCATCGCAACGGATATCAAGGTGACAACTATTCAGCCTGGAATTGTCGAAACAGATTTTTCGACGGTACGTTTTCACGGTGATAAAGAACGAGCTGCGTCCGTTTACCAAGGAATCGAAGCCTTGCAGGCACAAGATATCGCTGATACAGTTATCTATGTGACCAGTCAACCTCGTCGTGTGCAGATTACAGATATGACCATTATGGCCAATCAACAGGCGACAGGTTTCATGATTCATAAAAAATAAGAAATTTCCTCGAAAAGTTACAAATTTCTGTAACTTTTTTTGATTTCTTACGAATAGATAAGTAGGAGGAAGAAAATATGTATAATAAAGTTATCTTGATTGGGCGTTTGACGTCCACACCAGAATTGCACAAAACCAACAATGACAAGTCAGTAGCGCGCGCAACTATCGCTGTGAACCGTCGTTACAAAGACCAAAACGGTGAACGTGAAGCTGACTTTGTCAATATGGTTCTATGGGGCAGACTAGCAGAAACCTTGGCAAGCTACGCAACTAAAGGAAGTCTCATTTCCGTTGATGGGGAATTACGTACTCGTCGTTTTGAGAAAAATGGCCAGATGAACTATGTGACCGAAGTACTTGTTACAGGATTCCAACTTTTGGAAAGTCGTGCCCAACGAGCCATGCGTGAAAATAATGCCGGACAGGATTTGGCAGATTTGGTCTTGGAAGAGGAAGAATTGCCATTTTAAGCATTAAAAAGTCTGAGTTACTCTCAGGCTTTTTATCTTGAGAAAGTCAGACTTTTTTCTTGACTATTTCTGACCAAGTGATACAATAGAACTATAAATTAGCACTCATATATAAAGAGTGCTAATAATATGTAGTTCATCATGGAGGAAAACAGATGTTGAAACCATTAGGAGACCGTGTGGTCTTGAAAATCGAAGAAAAAGAACAAACTGTTGGAGGTTTTGTCCTTGCAGGTTCAGCTCAAGAAAAAACAAAAACAGCCCAAGTTGTGGCTACTGGACAAGGTGTTCGTACCTTGAACGGTGACTTGGTTGCTCCAAGTGTTAAAGCTGGAGACCGTGTCTTAGTTGAAGCTCATGCAGGTCTTGATGTCAAAGATGGCGATGAAAAGTACATCATCGTAGGCGAAGCTAACATCTTGGCAATCATTGAAGAATAGAAGGAGAAAGTAAGTATGTCAAAAGAAATTAAATTTTCATCAGATGCCCGTTCAGCTATGGTTCGTGGTGTCGATATCCTTGCAGATACTGTTAAAGTAACCTTGGGACCAAAAGGTCGTAACGTTGTGTTGGAAAAATCATTTGGCTCACCCTTGATTACCAATGATGGTGTGACCATTGCCAAAGAAATTGAATTAGAAGATCATTTTGAAAATATGGGTGCCAAATTGGTATCAGAAGTAGCTTCAAAAACCAATGATATTGCAGGTGACGGAACGACAACTGCAACTGTCTTGACCCAAGCAATCGTCCGTGAAGGCATCAAAAACGTTACAGCAGGTGCCAATCCAATCGGAATTCGTCGTGGGATTGAAACAGCAGTTGCAGCAGCAGTAGAAGCCTTGAAAAACAACGCCATCCCTGTTGCCAATAAAGAAGCCATTGCTCAGGTTGCTGCCGTATCTTCTCGTTCTGAAAAAGTCGGTGAATACATCTCTGAAGCCATGGAAAAAGTTGGCAAAGACGGAGTCATCACTATCGAAGAGTCACGTGGTATGGAAACAGAGCTTGAAGTCGTAGAAGGAATGCAGTTTGACCGTGGTTATCTTTCACAGTATATGGTAACAGATAGCGAAAAAATGGTAGCTGACCTCGAAAATCCATACATTTTGATTACTGATAAGAAGATTTCAAATATCCAAGAAATCTTGCCACTCCTAGAAAGTATTCTCCAAAGCAATCGTCCACTCTTGATTATTGCGGATGATGTGGATGGTGAAGCTCTTCCAACTCTTGTATTGAACAAGATTCGTGGAACCTTCAACGTGGTAGCAGTCAAGGCACCTGGCTTTGGTGACCGTCGCAAAGCCATGCTTGAAGATATCGCCATCTTGACAGGTGGAACAGTTATCACAGAAGACCTTGGTCTTGAGTTGAAAGATGCGACAATTGAAGCACTTGGTCAAGCAGCGAGAGTAACTGTAGACAAAGATAGCACGGTTATCGTAGAAGGTGCGGGAAATCCTGAAGCTATTTCTCATCGTGTTGCGGTTATCAAGTCACAAATCGAAACTACAACTTCAGAATTCGACCGTGAAAAATTGCAAGAACGCTTGGCCAAATTGTCAGGTGGTGTAGCGGTTATTAAGGTCGGAGCCGCAACTGAAACTGAGTTGAAAGAAATGAAACTCCGCATTGAAGATGCCCTCAACGCTACTCGTGCAGCTGTTGAAGAAGGTATCGTTGCAGGTGGTGGAACAGCCCTTGTAAATGTTATCCCAGCCGTGGCTGATTTGGAATTGACAGGAGATGAAGCGACAGGACGCAATATTGTTCTCCGTGCCTTGGAAGAACCTGTTCGTCAAATCGCCCACAATGCAGGATTTGAAGGCTCTATCGTTATCGATCGTTTGAAAAATGCTGAAGTTGGTACAGGCTTCAACGCAGCAACTGGCGAGTGGGTCAACATGATTGAAGAGGGAATCATCGACCCAGTTAAAGTGAGCCGTTCAGCTTTACAAAATGCAGCATCTGTAGCCAGCTTGATTTTGACTACGGAAGCAGTCGTAGCCAATAAGCCAGAACCGGCAGCCCCAGCTCCAGCAATGGATCCAAGCATGATGGGCGGCATGATGTAAGCTTTCTATAGAAAACAACTTATAAAAAGTACAAAAGGAGGGAATGACTAACCCTCCTTTTTATGCTATTCACTTCTAAATAGATTTGAGCTCTCCTAACTTATATGATAAAATAAGACTAGAAAAAGGAGAAGAACATGATCGATGTAGAAGAAATTCTGAGCAAGATGAACCCTAATCAGAAGATTAATTATGACCGTGTCATGCAGAAGATGGTACAAGTATGGGAGAAAAATGAGCAACGTCCAACTATTCTCATGCATGTTTGCTGTGCCCCTTGTAGTACCTATACTCTAGAATATTTGACCAAGTATGCAGATGTGACTATCTATTTTGCCAATTCTAATATCCATCCCAAGGCAGAATACCATAAGCGAGCCTATGTTACCAAGAAATTTGTCAGTAATTTCAATGAGCGAACTGGAAATACGGTCCAGTATCTAGAAGCTCCCTACGAACCAAATGAATATCGTAAGTTAGTCAGAGGACTGGAAGAAGAGCCAGAAGGTGGCGACCGTTGCAAGGTTTGCTTTGACTACCGACTGGATAAGACGGCGCAAGTGGCTATGGACTTGGGATTTGACTACTTTGGCTCAGCTTTGACCATCAGTCCTCATAAGAATTCTCAAACCATCAACAGCATCGGAATCGATGTGCAAAAAATTTACACAACCCACTATCTTCCAAGTGATTTCAAGAAAAATCAAGGCTACAAACGTTCGGTAGAGATGTGTGAAGAGTATGATATCTATCGTCAATGTTATTGTGGATGCGTCTATGCAGCCCAAGCTCAGAATATTGATTTGGTTCAGGTTAAGAAGGACGCCACGGCTTTCTTACTGGATAAGGATATTGAAAAAGATTATTCTCATATCAAATTTACAGTTACAAAATTAGATATATAAGGATAAGCCCAGCTGTAAAGCTGGGTTTTTAAAATAAAAAAACAGGGGTCTTAACCCCAGTTTGACAACTTTACCGATTCTTTAGTTCTACATAGCGCTTGTACCAAATGTTTACATAGGCTTCTGAGAAAGGACCACGTCCATTATTAATCCAATCAACAAGAATTTTGACATGTTCTTTTAAAATATAGTCCAAGTCATCAGAATAATTCATTTTGCGTTTGTGACGCTCGTACTCCTCAACATCTAAGAGACGTTTTTCCCCATCTGTAAAAATTTTAACATCCAAATCGTAATCAATATACTTCAGAGCTTCTTCATCCAGATAGTAGGGGCTAGCCATATTGCAATAGTAGGAAATTCCATTATCGCGAATCATGGCAATGATATTAAACCAATATTTCTTGTGAAAGTAAACAATAGCCGGTTCTCGAGTGACCCAACGACGACCATCACTTTCGGTAACCAGTGTATGATCGTTGACACCAATAATGGCGTTTTCTGTTGTTTTTAGTACCATGGTGTCCCGCCAAGTTCGGTGGAGACTCCCATCATGCTTATAACTTTGAATTGTAATAAAGTCGCCTTCTTTTGGAAGCTTCATAACTAACCAACTTTCTACAATTTATAAGTTTATCGTTTACTATTGTACCATAAAATTACCTAAAATCTGTGAATTTTATATGAAAATATTAAAGATATTCTCTGAGAGCGCTTGCTATATCCGAAAAATCGTAGCCCTTTCGTGCTAAAACTTGGGTTAAACGCTGTTTAAGTTCGTATCCTTCATATTTGCGAGCATACTTAGCATATTGCTTGTCAAGTTCCTTGAAGATGAGTTCCTGAGTCGTTTCTCCATCAACTTGACTATCCAATTCGTCAAAGGCACTTTTAGCATCAGAATAGGAAAAACCCTTGTTGGTCATATTCTGGATAATCTTATCTTGCAAGGCGCGAGCAGGAAGCTTTCCAGAGTATTTTTTAAGCAGTTTCTCTGCAACACGTTGAGCAACTTCCGAAAAATCAAATTCTTTCAAGTTCTCTTCTATAGTAGATTTTGAAATTCCTTTTTGTGCTAATTTCTGAGTCAGTACATAAGGCCCCTTGTCTCCTGAAAGTTGATTGGCATTGATGACAGCATAAGCGTACTGGCTGTCATTAATCCACTTATCTTCTTTAAGATTAATAATGACTTGAGAAACGATGTTTTCATCAATATCGTATTTTTTCAGATATTCTCTGACTTCTTTTTCAGTGCGTGCTTTAAAGGATAGGTGGTAGAGGACCAGATTTTTACCATAAGAAAATTGGGCAAAGTCCTGAATATCCTTCAATTCCTCTTCGCTTATTACCTTATCTTTCGATAACATAAAACGAACAATAGTATCTTCAGTAATGTAGCTTTTGTCACCATTATCAAGCTCCATCAGATAGAGTCTTTTTTTCTTTTCAAGTTTTGTGATTTTCATAGTTCTATTATAACTCAAAATGTGATAAGATAGGGGTATGAATCTGAAAGTGAAACAAAAAATACCATTAAAAATCAAGCGCATGGGAATTAATGGTGAGGGAATCGGCTTTTATCAAAAAACATTAGTCTTTGTGCCTGGTGCTCTCAAAGGAGAAGATATCTATTGTCAGATTACTTCTATTAAACGTAACTTTGTTGAGGCAAAATTACTGAAGGTCAACAAGAAGTCTAAATTCCGTGTTGTGCCAGCTTGCACTATTTACAATGAATGCGGAGGCTGCCAAATCATGCACCTGCATTATGATAAGCAGCTGGAGTTCAAGACGGACTTACTTCACCAAGCGCTGAAAAAATTTGCCCCTGTAGGATATGAAAACTATGAAATCCGCCCGACGATTGGAATGCAGGAACCAAAGTACTACCGCGCTAAGTTACAATTTCAGACTCGAAAATTTAAGAATCAGGTCAAGGCGGGCTTATATGCACAAAACTCTCACTATTTAGTGGAGTTGAAAGACTGCCTGGTACAAGACAAGGAAACCCAAGTGATTGCTAATCGTCTAGCGGAATTACTTACTTTTCACCAAATTCCAATCACGGATGAGAGAAAAGTTCTAGGTGTCAGAACTATAATGGTCCGACGAGCTAGAAAGACTGGACAGGTTCAGATTATTATAATTACAAACCGCCAGCTTAATTTAACCCTGCTGGTAAAAGATTTAATTAAAGATTTTCCAGAAGTTGTGACAGTAGCTGTGAATACAAATACAGCTAAAACCAGTGAGATTTATGGTGAAAAGACAGAGATTATCTGGGGAGAAGAGAGTATTCAAGAAGGTGTACTCGATTATGAATTTTCACTATCTCCTCGAGCTTTCTATCAACTAAATCCTGAACAAACAGAAGTTCTTTATAACGAGGCGGTAAAAGCGCTGGATGTTGATAAAGAAGACCATTTGATTGACGCTTATTGTGGAGTTGGAACGATTGGATTTGCTTTCGCAAAGAAAGTTAAAACATTAAGAGGTATGGATATTATTCCAGAAGCCATTGAAGATGCCAAGCGAAATGCTAAAAGAATGGGATTTGACAACACACATTACGAAGCTGGAACAGCGGAAGAGATTATTCCTCGCTGGTATAAGGAAGGCTACCGAGCAGATGCTCTGATCGTAGATCCACCACGTACAGGTCTGGATGATAAGTTATTAGATACTATTCTTACCTATGTACCAGAAAAAATGGTCTATATTTCTTGCAATGTTTCGACCTTGGCTCGTGATTTGGTGAGGTTAGTAGAAGTCTATGATCTCCATTATATCCAGTCGGTCGATATGTTCCCGCATACAGCTCGAACGGAAGCTGTTGTAAAATTAATAAAAAAAGTTTAAAAAAGTAGTTGACAAAGGTGAAAAAGTCTGTATAATAGTAAGAGTTGAAAATAACTCAGGTCCGTTGGTCAAGGGGTTAAGACACCGCCTTTTCACGGCGGTAACACGGGTTCGAATCCCGTACGGACTATGGTGTATTGTGGTTGAGGCACTTGATGAAAAAAGTTAAAAAAGTTTCAAAAAAGTGTTGACAAGCGAAAGCGGCTGTGATATACTAATATAGTTGTCACTTGAGAGAAGTGAGTGACAAAGACCTTTGAAAACTGAACAAGACGAACCAATGTGCAGGGCACTACAACTA